>JAXFQY010000032.1:0-26209 GCA_034178705.1 Eubacteriales bacterium
AGTCATCGGACGTACCAATCGGCATGACAAACAAGATTCACTAGTCTTGGTTTTGGACCCGCGTGTTCACACCAAACGCTATGGACAGCAAATTCTCTCCTTCTTTGAGGACGTATATACTGTTTTGAAACCAAAAGAGGTAGAAATTCAAGAGACGGTAAAAGATTTTTTTGAATAAGCAAAAGGGAGCGACAAGGTTCCCTTTTTGTTTTAACACCGAACTAAAATGGATGTGTTTTTTGTGAACATCTCACTAAATGTATACCCTTGCACTCTACTGAATAACATTGATTTTCTTTATGATTAAAATATGGTATAATTTTCCAAATATTAGTTTTTGTGAGAAGAGATTATGACAGAAAAAACAATTGTATTTAAGGTCGGGACAAGTTCTCTGACGCAAGAAAATGGGAGTTTGGACCGTATCAAAATCGCTCGGATTACCAATCAGCTGGCACAGTTGCACCAGAAGGGTTATCAGATTGTACTAGTAACATCTGGTTCGATCGCTGCTGGTTTTCGGAGATTGGGCTTTGACAAGCGGCCGACTAAGATTGCGGAGAAACAGGCTTCTGCGGCCGTTGGTCAAGGCTTGCTGATTGAGGAATACACGCAGAACCTGATGAAAGACGGCATTGTGTCAGCTCAGATCTTGTTGACTCAGGATGATTTTGCGGATGCCAGAAGGTATCAGAATGCCTCTCAAGCCTTGCAGGTCTTGCTCAAACAACGTGCTATTCCTATTATCAACGAAAATGATACCATTGCCATTGAGGAGATTAAGGTGGGGGATAACGATACTTTATCTGCCCAGGTGGCTTCACTCTTGAAAGCTGACCTCTTGGTGCTCTTGACGGATGTGGATGGACTTTACACTGCCAATCCCAACAGCGCTCCGACTGCCCAGCACTTGCCTGAAATCAAGGAAATTACGGAAGATTTATTTGCCATGGCAGCAGGAGCTGGCTCGTCCAACGGAACAGGTGGCATGACCACCAAATTGCAGGCGGCCCAGATTGCGACCAAGTCAGGCGTGCCCGTCTTTATCTGCTCTTCAAAAGAGGATACCGCCCTCTTACAGGCGGTCACCCAAGCCAATCGTGGAACGCTCTTTTTAGCAGATGACCATGCCATGAACCAACGCAAGCAGTGGATGGCCTTCTATGCTCGGACAGACGCGGCGGTTGAAGTGGATGCAGGAGCGGTTGATGCCATGTTGCACCAGGGCCGCAGTTTGTTAGCTACTGGTGTCAAAGCCCTCGAAGGAGACTTTGAAGTGGGCCAGGTCGTAGAAGTTTACAGCCAAGCAGACCATCGTTTGATTGGTAAAGGTCGGGTCAAACTGTCCTCCAAGGACTTGCAGGACCAGTTGGCAAATGGCAGAGCAGAGGGCGTGTTGATTCACCGCAACGATTGGGTTAGTTTATAGTCATTCAGTTTATCTCGATTATGTTGACGAACGAGTAAACTGAATGACTAAATAGGAGAAATTTATGACAACAACACAAGTATTATTAGATAGTTTATTGGTCCACAAGGCTTCTATCAACCTAGCGACAACAGAACAGAAAAACCAGGCCTTATCAGCAATGGCAGACCAGTTGGTTGCTCAGACTGAGGCAATCCTAGAAGGCAATGCCATCGATATGGAAAATGCCCAAGGCAAGATTAGCCAGGTGATGCAGGACCGTTTGCTGCTGACAGAGGAACGGATTGAAGCCATGGCAGATGGTATTCGGGCCTTGATTGGCTTGCCAGATCCTGTCGGATTAGTCTTGGAAGAATCTACTCGGGCAGACGGCTTGAACATTTGCAAGAAATCCATTCCCTTTGGTTTGGTGGGAATGATTTACGAAAGCCGACCAAACGTGACTTCAGATGCCGCTGCCTTGGCCATCAAGAGCGGAAATGCAGTCATCTTGCGTGGTGGCAAGGAAGCTTTTCATTCGGCCCAGGCTATTGTCACAGCCCTCAAAGCTGGTTTGGAGCAGGTTGGCCTATCACCTAAGGTCATCGAGCTAGTCCAAGATACCAGTCGTGCCTCTGCGACCGAGTTGATGACTGCCCAAGGCAAGATTGACCTCTTGGTGCCACGTGGCGGTGCAGGACTCATTCAAGCCATAGTAGAAAATGCGACTGTGCCAGTTATTGAAACAGGAACAGGTATCTGCCATGTCTATGTGGACAAGGATGCGGACTTGGACAAGGCTTTGCGGATTGTGGTCAATGCCAAAACCAGTCGTCCCTCAGTCTGCAATGCGGCGGAAGTCTTGTTGGTCCATGAGGAAATTGCCAGCCAATTCCTACCTCGCTTGGAAGAAGCTCTGGCTGGTCAGGTGGAATTACGTGCTGACAGTCAGGCTCAGGCTCTTCTCAACCAATCTACACCGGCAGGTGAGCAGGATTTTGATACAGAATTTCTGGACTTTATCTTGGCGGTCAAGGTCGTTTCAAGTGTAGAAGAGGCTATCAGCCACATCGCTCAACACTCGACAGGGCACAGCGAGGCGATTGTGACGGAAAACAGCCAGACAGCAGAGTGTTTCACACTTTATGTCGATTCAGCAGCAGTCTATGTCAATGCCTCGACCCGGTTTACTGACGGAGGGGAATTCGGGCTGGGCTGTGAAATGGGAATTTCCACGCAAAAGCTACATGCCCGTGGCCCGATGGGGCTTGATGAGCTTTCAACCTATAAATATATTGTTCTCGGCAGCGGTCAGATCCGCTGACAAAAACGCCGAAGACGTATTGACGTCTTCGGCGTTTTTTGTCAGCATTCCCAACGGCTTCAAGCATCGACCGCAACAGGAAGAACGGTTTCAATCGGATCGCGGATCACCAGTTCCGCGCGGTCGTCATAAGGAGTGGGTGTGCGGTTGATCAGAATCAGATGCTTTCCCCTGTACAGCCCAACCAGCGATGCGGCTGGCTGCACGGTGAGAGAACTGCCGCCGACAAGCAAAACATCGGCAGCGGAAATCGCCTGCTCCGCCTCCAAGAAGCAATCCCCGTCAAGCCCCTCACCGTATAAGACAATGTCCGGGCGAACGGTTCCCCGGCAGCACGTGCAGTGCGGAATGCCTGTTGTTTCCAACATAAAAGATAGCGGATAACTCCGACCGCAGTGCACACAGTAATTGCGCAGCACGGAACCGTGAAGCTCAAGAACCTTCCCGCTTCCCGCAGCCTGGTGCAATCCATCGATATTCTGTGTCACAACAGCAGTCAGTTTTCCCCGTCGCTCAAGCTCGGCAAGCGCAAAATGCGCCGCATTCGGGCGGGCATCGGGATAGAGCATATGCGTGCGGTAATAACGGAAAAAATCCTCCGGATACCGGGCAAGATATGCCGCGCTGAGAATCGTTTCCGGAGGAACTGTCTGTCCCTCCTCATCGGTATAAAGCCCGCCGCTGCCGCGAAAATCCGGAATTCCGCTTCCCGTAGACACTCCGGCGCCGCCGAAAAAAACGATGCGGTCCGCGCCGTCAAGAATTCTTTTCAAGTCCGAATACGGCATCTCCATCCTCCCCGTTTTCCTTTTTCTCTTTCGTTGCCGGGTCTGCTCCCCTCTCAAGGAGAAGAAGCCGGCTTTTTCTCTCCGTGCCGCCCGCATACCCGGTCAGACTGCCGTCTGCACCGACCACGCGATGACAGGGAACAATCAGCAAAAGCGGATTGTGTCCCACGGCACCGCCGACAGCCCGCGCAGAGGTTTTTTGCCCTGTTATTCTCTGAAGTTCCCCTGCAATTGCCCCGTAGGATACCGTTGTCCCATACGGAATACGCAGCAGCAAGCGGCGCACCGCACGCCGGAAGGGCGTTTTTTCCGGCGCAAGCGGCGGGATAAAATCCGGGACAGCTCCCCCAAAATACAAATCGAGCCACCGGATTCCTTCCCGGAGGGCAGCAGGCATCCCCATCTGAAAATTCTCTTTCGGAAAAGCTTCGCAATCAGATGGAAGAAAGCAAAGCCCTGTCAGGACATCTCCGTCGCTTGAAAGAAGGAGCTCACCGAGCGGAGAAGCATAGCGGCAGTGATTCATACTTCTTTTCTGCCCTGCTGCACTTTTCCCGCGTCGACATCATATTCCAGTTGAATGTCGACGCGGCTAAATCCGTGTGTCAGCTCCACCGGAACCTCACAAAAACCGAATTTTCTGTAAAGATGCAGCGCGGGTTTCAATGCTGTGTTCGACAGAATCACAAGTTTTTCTGCCCCGTGCTTTTCTGCATAATTCATACACGCCGAAAAAACCGCGCTTCCTGCCCCGTGTCCCTGACGCTTCTCATCTGTTGCCAACTTGCAGATTTCCCAACGTCCCTCCCCAAGCGGACAAACCATTCCGGTAGCCAGCACCGTATCGTCTTCGACCGCAAAAAAAATCATTGCTCCCTGCCCCAGGCGCTCGTCCAGGTGCGCAAAAAGCTCCCGGTCCTCCTGCTCCAACGAAAAATATTTTTCAATCCACGCCGTATTCAGACGGATAAAATCCTCCCGAAACCGCGGCTGATACGCAATAACCTTCATCGTTTTTCTTTCTTGAACTTTTTTCCTTACTGAATTCTTTTTACCGTACGCTCCGGACTCTTCAGAGCAGGATAGATCCGTTAAAGGCTGCCGCCCCTTCCGATGCGGAGAAAAATCCCCGAGCATTGCAGAACAGAGAACGGAGAATAATTTTATCTTCTGCAGAACAGACATTACACTGCCGGTTTCAGCACAAAGGGGCAAAAATCCGCAGAATACCGTCAATAAACCATTTCCAGAAGCCCTTCCCGATATTATCAAGGGTCCGTTCCCGGCATTTTTCCTGCGTTGCCAGGAAATCCGCTTTCAGATCGGCAAGCAACGGCGTGCGATAGAACAGAGAGTTGTTTTCAAAATGCAGGAACAAACTGCGGTAATCCAGATTGACCGTGCCCACGGTTCCGACAATATCATCCGTAAGACATGCCTTGGCATGGACAAAGCCCGGCTCATACTCATATATCTTTACCCCTGCCTCAAGCAGGGTAAAGTAATAGCTGCGCGACATCCGGTACACCAGCTTTTTATCCGGAATCCCCGGCATAATGATGCGCACATCTACGCCGCGCCGGGCCGCGCGGACAAAAGCATCGAGCAAGGTGTCCCCGAGCATCAGATACGGAGTGAAGAACCATGCATACCGTGTCGCCTGGGAGAGCAGTTCTGTATACAGATTGTTGCTGACTGCGTCCGGACGAATCGGGGAATCGTAATAGGAAAGCACGTATCCGTTCTTCCCTTCCGACATCTCCGGCTCCGGGATCGGCTCTGGGATCGGAGAACCGGAAAAGGCATTCCAGAATTCCGTGAACATCCGGGTATAGTTCTGCACAGGTGTACCCGTGATACGGAAGCCGATATCCTTCCAATGCCCGTATTTCGGGACATGATTGATATATTCATCCGCCAGATTGACCCCGCCGCTGAAAGCAATTCTGCCATCAATGATCAGCATCTTCCGATGATCCCTGTAATTGATGGTTCCACGGATAAACTTCAGCGGATTGAACGCAATACACCGGATTCCCATCTTTTCAAGCTGCCTGGCGTTTTCGCGGGAATAGGTGGAAATACTGCCCAGGTCATCGTATATAACCCGCACATCTACTCCGTCGGCAGCCTTGCGGGATAGAATTTCCACCATCGAATCCCACATCAATCCGTTTTCAAGAATAAAGTATTCTACAAAAACAGAATGCTCTGCAGTTTCCAAATCGGCAAGCATGTCCTGCCACATCTGCTCTCCGAGCGGATAGTACTTTGCCTCTTCACATGGAAGCACCGGGTAACCCGTTGCTTTCTGTACCGCCTGGATTGTCTGAACCGTCCGCAGAGTTTCCCGATCGGCTTTCTCAAACGGGAGAGCAGCCGAAGAAATCTCAGGCGGCAGTTGCGCCCGGGCTTTCTCCAGCTTTTTTTTCAATGGCCGCGCAGTCTTTTTATTTCCGAGACAAAGATACAGAATCGTGCCGGCAACCGGTAATCCCAGAATGACAAGAAGCCACAGGGTCTTATAGGTGCTCTCGTTGCGATTTGACATAATATAGAGCACATAGAATACCGCAAAAAGCGTAAGAACCGCGTTCAGAACGGCAGAATACGGAACAAGCCATCGCAACAGAATGATAATCCACACGATCTGCAGCAACACAGCGGGAAGCACAGCCAGAATCCGGCGAAGAAGCCGTCCGATCATCTTATTCATGATTTCTCACATCCTTGATAAACTGAAATGAACTCTGCTTTGGGAAAGTCCATTCGGAAAAGGGGCACTCAGGGAGCGGAAGGAGCAGCCTGTGGAGTCACGGTAGGTCCGACAATCCGAAGTACATCCGGCCCACCGTCCTCGTCCGGAAGGAAAACAACGCGATCTATACAAATGCTGCGTTCTCTGCCCTCATTCCCGATCTGCTTGTGTCGGTGATACATAACAAACAGCTCACTTCCGTCGGGAGAAGATAGAAAAACGCAATCGCCGACGCCGTCTGTACTGCCTGTAAAGGAAAGCACCTCATTGTAATCCACCTTTTCATAGGGACCGAACAGATTCCGGCTGACAGCACAGGCTTCCCCGTAATGTCCCCTATAATGACCCGATGCATAAAGCAGATAATAATATCCGCCATGCCGTATCAGAACACCGCCCTCCGATATTTTCCCGTAATCGTCAATTTCGTAATATTCAGTAGGATCAATGATTTTCTGTGCCTCGGTAAGCGGAGTAATCACACCGTTCTCCGCCCGAATCTCCTGGAGATAGATATGGTTTCCTCCGCCGAAGCGGACTGTTGTCAGATAAATCCTTCCGTCCTCGTCCAAAAACGGTGCGCCTCCGATCTCCGTTACATCGTTTACATAGGATTTCTCACTTGCCATAATAAACGGTCCTTTCGGAGAAGAGGCGGTTGCATAGCGAATCCGATAATCGGAAAGAGTATAGGTTCGGGAAGCAATCAGCAAATAGTAAAGGTCGCCGCTTTTGAAAACATTCGGACTCATAAAGTCCTTGATTGAGGTCGCGGGATCCGGTTGGTAACAGACCTCACCCTTTGACCAGGAAACAAGATCAGAAGAGGTCTGTACCTTCACGGTTCCCTGCACATGTGTATAAAGATAGTACACACCGTCCTCATACCAGATCTCCGGATCTGCTCCGTCGGCCACGGGATTGGTATACGTTTTCTCCGGCGCGGAAGCGGCAGTTTTCAACCGGGTATCAAAGGGAAAAGACGCACTCACCGTCGCATTCTCCTCCCGGAAAAATACCTGAAAGACCGGATAGACGGTATTACCGAAATAAAAACTGCAAACCTCGTCGGAAAGGGAAATCCCGACCGGATATTTCTTTCCTTTTTCTATTTTCAGAGCACACCTGCCAAAATAGCTGCATTTCCTTCCGTTTTCCCGAACAAGGAAAACGCAATCGGAGTCCTCGTCAATGCAGAGACTGTATCCGATACCTTCATATCCGAGAACACTGATTCTTTCGGTTCCTTCAAACACAGCATCCGCAAAAAATTCCTGCCCCTGGGATAAGGAAAACGTATCGGTAGCAAAATTCAGCTTGCGCACGACGAAATTCTCCACACTGCCGATTCCGCCATCATTATAAAGCCGCAGTCCCACTTTTCCCGATAAGGCAGACAAAGAGTCATTCTTGCTGTCTCCGATTTTGTACTCATAACGAAAAACAACCTCGCCACTCTCTTTATCGGTTACAGTATAAACCAAGTAATTGCCAAGTGCAAGTATTCTCAGATGGAGACTCGTCCCCGGCTCCGTGACGGGAGCGGAAGAAACATAGAAATTTCCTCCCCACTTTCCGTCCTTCGTGCTACAGCCGAAGGCACCGAGTGTCCCCGCCTTTCCAATATACGCAAAATATCCGCAAAACGCGTCTGAGTTTCCACTCCCTGCTTTTTCTCCGTCTGCGCGCAGGATGATTCCACCTCCGCCCCGGTGATTCATAAAATCACACTCTGCAACAAAGTCTCCGATATCTTCGGTATCAAACAAGAGCACGGAGTAATCACCGTTTTCCGCTTTTGCCGTCCGGATGGCGCCGTTATCCACGGTAAAAGCACCGTACAGCGTTCTGAAACGATCAGCACCTTCTTCGGAAGAAAAGAAAAGAAGATTGTCCTCCTCGGGAGCAGAATGGATTGTGCCCTCTGAAGAAATCAGGTCTTCCTCTCTTTCTTCCGCCGTTGTCAATCCGCCGGAGTTCTCCGTTGTCACAACAGGCAAATTTCCGGCGCAGGAAGACAGCAACAAAAGAGCACTCATCAGAAAAGCACCCCGGCAGCGTCGTGAGTTCATGGTCATTCTCCTTTCGCCTTTTGATCACAAGATATTTCAGCTTGAAACTTGCTTCTTTATTAGCAGTGTAGCATATTATCCACTAAAAAAACAATTGTTTTGTCAGAAAATTTCTCAAAATAGGTTTTTATGCTGAAAACCGCTTCCCCTATCTCCTTGTTTCGTGTCCACACGCCCTTCCGTGTTTCCGTTTTTCCCCGATACTGTGCATTCTGTCACAATTTTCAGCAGGAGAACCCAAAAATTCACCCGGACGATTTTTCCCGATGCGGGATCTCTCCCGCAAGCTCGAAGCCTTTTTTTGCAGCAATAACAGCGATAATTTCATTGATTACCGCAGCTGCCGCGATAGTCCCCTGTACAAGCTGTGCAAGCTCCGGCTCGGAAGCGGACAGAACAGAACAAATGATCCCCGTAAAAACAAGCGAAACGCCGGAGTGCGGCAGCAGAGTCAGTCCGAGAAACTTTTTCACCGTTTCGGGCATCCGCATGGCCTTTGCTCCGAGCCGTGCTCCAAAATATTTTCCCGCAGCTCTCGCGGCAATATAGAGAAACGTATAAAAACCCGCCCCGAGGATCAGATGATAATCAAGCGGCGCCCCGAGATCCACAATGGCAGCAAGCAGACTGACGGCAAGAATCGGATGGAACCATGCCGTAATCTCCTCCAGCCTTTTTTCATCCACGAGATTGGTAAAAACACAGGAAAAGGAAACCCCCATCAGCATATAGTTCAGGGTAGCCCCCGATAGAACAAAGGTATTCAATAGCCATCCGACCAGGGAGGTAAGCGTGATCCCGGCAATCAAGATCAACAGGGTCTGCGTCCTTCCATGGATTTTTTCAGAATCAGACCCGCCGGGTACCCCACAAGGACGCCGATCAGGACGGGCAGCAGAATCATAACAGGGATCATGTACAGGGGCAGCGAGCCACCGGAAACAGCCCGTGCCACAAAGGAATTCACCGTGAAGAATACGACAATTCCCACAATATCATCCAGAACAGCCATCGGCAACAGCGTATCAGTCACCGGTCCTTTGGCATGAAACTCACTGACAATGGAGAGCGCAGGAGCGGGAGCGGTCGCCAAAGCGATCCCGCCGAAAACAAAGGCAAGATAGAGGGGCACATTCGACAAAGCGAAGACAATTGCAAACGCAAGGCTGACAAGGCAGAAAGTACCGAGCGATTGCGATAAAGTGGTAACGACCAACGCCTTTCCGTAGCTTTTCAGTTTCTTCCAGATCAACTCCGTGCCGAGCATCAAGCCGAAAGCACATTGCATCCACAGAATAAGGATTTTGTACCATTGTGCCTTGAGAACCGTCTGCGGCAGTAATCCGACTCCATGAGGTCCGAAAACTATTCCGACAATCAGCCATCCGAGTATCGCCGGCATTTTGATTTTTGTCATCAGCTTTCCGACAAAAAAGGCAATCACCAGCACCGCAATCCACCGTAATGTTTCCGTTATCATTGACAAGTATCTCCTTTTGCAATTCCGTAAAGCATAAAATCAAGCAGCTTCGGTATTCTTTCTTCATGACCCTTGATTTTTTCGTCAAAAGTCATTGTTCTGTAGTTATCGCTATTGAAGCAGGAATTGAACAGTCTCTGCATCTGCTGAAAGTATTTTAGGGCATCCTCTGTTGTCACACCGTCCCGTAAAGTAACAGCGGAAAGAGTATTTTTGTATACGGTTTCGTTGATCTTTTCCAGTTCCTGCAGCATTTCTCGGATTTCGGGAAGCAGATGCTCCGGCGGATCCAGCAAGGCTTCAAAAACAAGATGCGCTTCATCGGGATACTTCCTTAAAAAATCTGCCCTTGCCCGCATATATTTTGGAAAGGACTCCGTGCATGCATTCTCCCGAATGAATACTACCAGCTTCCCGCAGCTTCTTTGCAGACAGGCAAGATACAGATCATCCTTATTTTTGAAATTATGATACACCAAGCCCTTGTTGATTCCCGCTCTGCAGACCGTATTGATCGTACCGTTCCGATAACCTTTTCCCCCAAATTCTGCTGTTGCCGCATCGAGAATTTTGGATACCGTCAGCTGCGTTTTTTCCTCTTTTTTCATTTTTCCCTCCGGCTTCGCTTTCTGAAATTGTATTCTATCACAAATTGACCTACCAGTCAATAATTTTCAAAAAAAGAATCTCCGTTTCTCCGCAGCGGGAGAACCGCAGGAAATTCCGGCATTCGGGAAAAAAGCAACGGGATTGTTCGGAAAAACGACGAAAGCGGGAAAGCGGTATCAAAAAAAGAGATAAGGTAAGCTTTCGCTGTACCTTATCTCTCATAAACAAACTTGGCTCTTTTCTCCTGAACGGAATTTTCCGATGACTCCCCATCATTCCTTGCAATTTGCCGAGAGAATGCCGTGCTTTTCCCCTTCGGACAGCAGGCAGATCCGCCCGAAAAAGGTCGGAAGGGGCCCCACCTTCAGAAGTTTCCCGGGGCAATCACCAGGTACGGGATTTCATCTCCTTGAACTGTCCTACCGTTGAAACGTGAGCATTCAACCCGCCGTCTACGGTCACAACCTGTCCCGTGAAGTATTCGCTTTCATCAGATGCAAGATATACACACATGTTTGCAATATCCTCGGGACAGCCGTAACGGTTCACCATAATATTGTTCAGGAAAATGTCCTTCAGAACCATCGGAACGTGTGCTTCGTTCTCCGGAGTAACAATCAGACCCGGTCGAACACAGTTGCAACGGATATTCTCCTTCCCATACTGAAGTGCAGTGGATCTTGTGAGCATATCCACGCCGGCTTTTGCGCAGGCATATGCGGTCGATCCAAGATCCCCTCCGCAGGACGCCATGGAACCGATATTGATAATGGATCCGCCTTGATTCTCTTTCAGATACGGCAGCACACACTTGATTGCGTAAAAGGTTCCGCGAATATCGCTCTGAAAAATATTATCCCACATTTCCAGGGTCAGTTCATCGACACGACCGTCCTTCAAGCCGACGTTTGCAGCATTATTGACCAAAATGTCAATCTTCCCGTACTTTTCGACAGTATCCTTGAAGAGCGCATCGATGCTTTCCGTTACAGTGATGTCCATGAAGTGGTAATATGCTTCGCCGCCTTCCTTTACAATGCTGTCCACCACCGCTTGTCCTTTTGCCTCGCGACGACCGCAGACAACAACCTTTGCTCCCTCAGAAGCAAACACCTTGGCGATTCCGACGCCGATTCCGCTTGTCGATCCGGTTACAACAGCAACCTTGCCCTTTAATCTATCCATTTTTATATATCCTCCCTGTCCGAAATCATCTCTCGGAATTTACGCTATCATCATAAAACATTGTTAAAAAAAAATCAATATACGATTCCTACGATTATTTTGTTAAAAAATAAACAATTTATGTCTAAAAAGATCAATCTTTTGCATATAGTCATAAGCACGTCCAAACAAAGGAATTAATGGAAAAAATAAATGGGTCGGCAGGCTTCAGGCCCTTGTTTTTATTATGGCACCGAAAAATCCTTTTTATCAGGACATTTTCGTATATCGAAGAATGCAGACAAAATCCCGAAAAACCTCAGCGTCAGCAAGAGAGAAATCAAAAGCATCCTCCGCGCGGAAATGTCTTTCGGGAAGGATGCCCCTGCCGCTTACGCTTCCGATTTCTCCAAACAGACTGTCCGAGGCAAAGGCACGGTTGAAAAAATCCGGAACCGTACAGCCCGCATTCGCGTATAATAAAAACAGATACGATGTGTGAGGTGCGATATGCAGCTTGATAAAAACGCGATCTCTTCCCTGCTTTCCGCTGATGACGAACGACTCTGGCAATTCGTGCGGACACTTGCCGCCGCCTCCGGTGTAACGCTTCCCGAAAAGATCAGCGCGGAGGATATGCAGCGTCTGCGTGATGGGGTCCGTATTGCGGCGAACAGCGGAATTACGGGAGAGAATGTGGCAGAAGCTCTGAAACGCTATAGCGGAGGAAAATAATGGATGCCTCCGGGATGCTGACAAAGCTCCTGTCCGATCCCGCGGCGGCAAAAACCGCCGCCGATCTTCTTGCGGAGATGATGAAAAACACTTCGAAGCCACCCCCGGGAAACAGCCCGGGAGTATCTCCTGAAACCGCAGAAAAAAATGCAGAGGTTCCGCATTCTTCCCCGTCCGGCGGCGAAGAAAGCCAAAGGACAGGTGCACCCCCCAAGGAAGCACCGCCCTCCTCCGATCCGTTTGCGGCCATGCTCGGAAATCCGGAATTTCTCCGGAAACTTCCGGAAATGCTCTCTGCTGTCGGTCCTTTGCTTGCCAATCTCGGGGTATCTCCCGCAGGTACTTTCTCACAGCCCAGCCAGGCTTCGCCGCAATTGCCGGAATTCGCCGGTCATTCCTCCCCGTTTAACCGCAGAGAACAGGACAGACGCAAAGCTCTCCTGCTCGCGCTGAAGCCGTATCTGTCCCCCGAACGGGCGGAAACCGTCGATCAGATTATCCGTCTGACCGAATTGATAGAACTGTTTTCTCTTTTTCTCAGAAAGGAGGATGACCATGTACAGAAGGACTTTTGAACCGCAAAGCGGTATCCCCGCAAACTACCGTGGATGGGCTGCGGAAAAACAGCCATGCACCCGTCAGCAGGAGATGAGAAACTGCCATCCGGAACCGAGAGACTGCGGCTGTGCTCAGGAGGCGAGAAACTGCCATCCGGAACCGAGAGACTGCGGCTGTGCTCAGGAGACAAGAAACTGCATCACGGAATCCAAGGAGTGCGGCTGTACTCAGGAGACAAGAAACTGCATCGCGGAATCCAAGGAGTGCGGCTGCATGTCCGGACGGGAGCAGGCTCCCTCCCCATGTTCCCCGTCCCCCTGCAAACAATCACGGGACAGCGACCTTCTTCTGCTCGGCGCCCTTGCTCTGATTCTTCTCACCAAGGGTAGGTAAAGTTCGGAAAAACGGGTCCGCCTCACTTTTTCGAGTAGGCAGACCCGTTTTCGTTTTTATAAATACAACTTGCGCAAACGCTCCGGAGTCAGCGGGGAAAGATCGGCAGGCGCAACCTCCAATACGGTTTTGCATCCCCTCTCCCCTCTCCCATGCATACGGAAAACGGCACGGGCAAAGGCAAGAAGAACCGCCCCCGTGTATTCCGCATTGGAATCCAGCCGCAGGCGCAGCTCCGCCGTCTGCCGATGAGCGGGCACCCCGGTCGAGCCGATGCAGAACACGCTTCCCCCGTGAGAAAGCCCGGTGCACAGGCACCGCAGCTCCTCCTCGGAAACAAAACTCACAGTCACTTCCGCCCCGGCAAAGTAGTTCGGAAGGCACCGGATCTCCTTCTCGATCCGCGCGCGGTCCGCGCCTGCCTCAGCAACCACAAGGCATTTTCTCCGATGTCCTCTTCGCGGGCAAAACTCCGGCATCTCCCCACGGCGCACTGCAGAAAACAGGTCCTCGTCCGGTATGGTCAGCGCACGGGCATCCCTCACACCGGAAATTCGCCTGATTGCCTCGGAATGCCCCTCGCTTACCCCCGGCCCCCAGAAGGTATATTCCGTTCCGGAAGGAAGAACGGCGTGGAAAAGAAGCCGCGCAAGGGAAAAGAGCCCCGGATCCCACCCGGCAGAAATCAGCGCTGTTTTTTCTCCCTCTTTCGCCGCGCGGTCTACCTTTGCAAAATGCTCCGGTATTTTTGCATGTGTATCGAAGCTGTCTACCACATTAAAGAATCGCGCAAGCTCCGGCGTCTGCTCCGGAAGATCGGATGTACTTCCGCCGCAAAGCAGCATGACATCTATCTCTCCCTGATGCTCCGCTGCGCTTGCGGCGGGGAATATCGGCGCGCCCGACACGCTTTTCAGAGTTCCGGGCTCTCTTCTTGTGAAAATCCCAACAAGCGTCACGTCCTTCGCACCGATTGCGGCAAGCTCCGCTCCGTGTCCGAGATTGCCGTAGCCGAGTATTCCGATTTTCATATCTGCCAACTCCCGTTTTTTTTATTTTATTCATTTCCTTTTCACTCTATCCCAGGTAAGCAGAAACAGGCACTTGATTTCATCGCGGCGTTATATTATAATGTGGAAGACAATCAACCTTCCGGTCAGCCGGAAAATAAATGTGAGGGATTATGGACGTCGTTCGATTCAAAAGGAAAGACAAAGCCCCTTTTCTCGCGCTCTGCCGAGATTTTTACAATGCCGGAGCAACCCTGAGACCCTACAACGAAAAAAACGCGCTGGCCACCTTCCGCCGCGTCATAGAACGGCACGAAAATCTGCAGGGCTATATGCTGATTGATAAAACGACACGGAAGAACATCGGCTATGCTCTCGTCAGCTCCTATTGGTGTAACGAAGAGGGGGGCAATGTTATCGTGCTGGACGAGCTGTATATCTCTCCGGACAGCCGCCATAATGGCTACGGAAGCCTGTTTCTGAAATGGCTGGAAAAGCACTGCGGAAACTATGCGCGCGCCATCACGCTGGAGGTTCTGACAACGAACCAAACGGCACAGTCCATTTACCGTAAGGACGGAATGGAGCCGGACGGTTTTGTTACCTATACCAAAAACATCTGCGGCTCTCCGGAGTGATTCTTTCCGTTAATAAAAATATAATTTCCGCATAAAAGCCGCATTTTTACATTGTGCCATCCTGTGAAGTGTGTTATAATAGGTCAGACAAAATAATGTGCCCCAAGGAGTTGCCGCATGATTGCTATCCGAAATCTCCCCCTGGAAGAGGAACACTTCATGACCTGCCCCTATCGGGAAATCTCCCACATCGGAGATCCCGCCGCAATCTATGTACCGGAAACCGGAAAATACTACATGTACTGCACGGGCGGCAAATTCAAATGCTGGTCAAGCGAAACCATGAAGCATTGGGATCCGATCGGCGATTCTTATCTCGCCACGGAAAAGACCTTCGGAACAAGATGCTTCTGGGCTCCCGAGGTCTATTCCTATAACGGCGCGTACTACATGGTCTATTCCTCGTCAAACGATGAGAAGCTTCACAGCATCGGGATCGCGCGTTCGGAAAAACCGGAAGGCCCGTTTACCGATCTCTACGAGCATCCTCTTTTCTCCCCCGGTTACAGCGTTATCGACGGCAGTCTTCTTTTTGATGAAGACAGGATTTATCTTTTTTATTCCCGGGATTGCTCCCAGAATTATGTTAACGGCATTCGCACAAGTCAAACCTACGGGGTTGAGGTAAAAAAGGATCTTTCCGGAATCATCGGAGAACCGGTTCTTCTTGCTACACCGGTCAGTCCGTGGGAGAAAAAGTCCGGTTCCGTGCTTTGGAACGAGGGCCCCTGTTGCTTCCGGCATAACGGCACCTATTATCTGCTTTTTACAGCAAATTATTATGCCTCTTCCCATTACTGCGTAGGCTATGCAACAGCAACCGCCCCTCTCGGTCCCTATACAAAATCCCCGGACAATCCGATCGTAATAGGGGATGGCGTCACAACCTCCGGAACGGGACATTGCAATTCTCTGCTCTCCTCTGACGGAACCGAACGCTACATGATATACCATTCCCATTTTGATGTCAAGGACACCGATAATCCGATCGCCAACAGAACCCCTTGCTGTGATAAAATGATCATCCGAGAGGACGGCAGTCTCGTGGTAAACGGTCCGTCAATTGCCCGTCAGCCTCTGCCCTCCGGCGCACGCGGTCTGGAAAAAAAATATTCCGGCGTAACCGTTACTGCGGACATTTTGCCGGTTTCCGGCAGCCTCAGCATGCTCACCGACGGAATCGTCGCCTATACGCCGCATGCCGACCGCGATATCTGCCGCTTTTCGGGAAACTTTACCCTCACCGTTCGCTATGACGAGCCGGTAGCGCTTGACGCTCTTTGGATTTATTCAGCATACAATGCAGAAAACCACCCCTCTGTCACAGCGGTTTTCAACAGGAAATACAGAACGGACCCGCAAAGTTTTCCCGGGACCCCCGCCATCGAGCCTGTTGTCTTTACCGGCGCTTCCCTTCCGGATGCTGAGAAAGTCAGCGAAATTGCACTTTCCTTTACCGGCGCACCGGATGGGTTCCCCCTCAGTGAACTGATTTCAGTAGTGAGAAAAGAAAACAACCGAGATCCTCGGCGGTGAATATCCTTCGATTTTTTGGGTCATCCAGAGCGCTTTAATCAAACAAAAGGGGGCACATATGAAACCGAACATAGTCATCGTTATGACAGATCAGCAGCGGGCGGATCTCCGCGCCGGTTGCGGATACGCTCTTGACACCATGCCGTTTTTGGACCGCTGGGCGGCAGAAGGCGTGGACATGCGCCTCGCCTATACACCGAACCCTTGCTGTGTTCCTGCCCGCGTCAGCATGCTGACGGGGCGTTATCCCTCCTGCCACAATGTACGCACCAATCACAATATCCGGGATGTAATGTGCGGGGAGGATCTGCTCGATGTGCTGAAGCGCGCCGGATACCAAACTGCCCTTTGCGGAAAGAATCACAGCCATCGCCGGGTGACAGATTTTGATTTTGCAGAGCGCAGCGGTCACCTGGGAAATGCCGGAGAAATCAACGACACGCCGGAACGCATCGCCTTTGCCGAATTTCTCAATCAAACGCATCACATGGAAACCTATGTCCCTTCCCCCGGAGGAGTGGAGGTACAGCATCCCTACCGGAATGTCGATTCGGCGTTCAAATTCCTGGACAGCCGGGATAAAGCGTCCCCCTTCTTTCTGTGGCTATCCTTTGCGGAGCCCCACAACCCCTACCAGGTTCCGGAGCCTTACTTTGATCTGTTCCCCCCGGAGGTCCTGCCACCGCTTCATACAGGCGCAAAGGATCTTGCAGCCAAGGGGGAAGATTTTGAGTGGGAACGCCGTGCATGGAAACAGGTACTCGGGGAGAAAATTGAAACCCGGATTCTACGCACCCGTTCCAACTATCACGGGATGCTCCGTCTGATTGACGATCAGTTCCGCCGTTTTATCGAAGGGTTGGAGGCGCGGGGACTCCGAGAGAACACCGTCGTCGTGTTTCTCTCGGATCACGGAGATTTTGTGGGCGAATACGGTTTGCTGCGCAAAGGTGTGGGACTGCCCGAGGTACTGACCCGCATTACCATGGCATGGCAGGGACCGGGCTTTCTCAAAAACTCCGTCAATTGCCGTTCCTGCGTGAGCCTCGTCGATATTCTTCCGACGGTCTGTGATCTGATCGGGGAGAAAATTCCCTTCGGCTCACAGGGTAAAAGCATGCTCCCCGTTCTTCGGGGCGAAAGTTATCCCGAAGAAGACTTTAAGGTTGCGTACTCCGAGTACGGCTACGGCGGACTTTTCTGGAATGAACGCGATAAACTGAAACCCAGCGATGACCGCTGCATCACCGACGGAAAATCCTTTGCCTGTATGAGTTCCTGGACACAATCCGGACAAACCCGCGCGGTGCGAAAGGGGGATTTCAAAATTCAGGTAAACATGATGGGCGAGGGATATTTATACAATCTCCAGGAAGACCCCTTCGAAATCCGAAACCTTTGGGATGATCCTTCCTATGTGAACAAGAAAGCGGATATGCTTGCCGAGCTGGCTGCGGCGATTTTGCGCGCCGACGATCCGATACCGCCTCCCCGCAACCGCTACCGCACCAAGCTTCATCCGAAAGGCTACTGGTTCGACCGCGACTATATTGCGCCCGACCCTGGGGTGCCTCAGGATCGCGCCTCCGACTATTTCCCACGGGCAAATGAGAAAGACTGAAAAAGCGCTCCCTTTTCTTTCATGAAAAGGGAGCGCTTTTTCAGGTTCTGCCGGGGAAGCCGTCCTCCGGATTGAGAACTTTATCCGGAGAACAAACAATGCAATCTGTTTTTTACAGATACACGGGATTTTTGCCGAGCTTTTCTTTTCAAACAAGAAAAACAGGAAATATTACTGTGAAAACTGTGCAAGAAGGCTTTGCTTGATCTCCTCCGGGAGACTGTGGATGCTGATTTTCCCATCCTTGATATCAGCAAGATACTGCTCTGCGCTGTAAGTTATCACCTCTTCAAAGAAACGGGAAAACAGAACGCTGTTCTTCAGCGCTTCCATAGTATCCAACGGATCCCCTGTTACCGAGGGATCAGAGGTAAAAAAGGCACAAAGAAGCCCAGCTTCCCGTTTTATCTGGTTCTCCGTCAGACCGGAAACATCCTGCGTACGAACATGGCACTTTTCAACACGGTCTGCTGGAAGATTATAACGGGGCGCCATACTGTCAACTGTTGCATTCACCGCCGCAGTAAGTGTCGGATGGAGCAATTCATTTTTCAGCACCGATTCTGCTATCCGGGTCACAAACTCCGGGTCCTGCACCATCGTCCGCTCCGCAGAATCATCCAGATATCCATTAGCCCCCGCATCAACCATCAGCTCTCCGAATTCCTCAGCCGCGCGGAGAGCCAGCCTGCGTTCACCCTCCGCTTCTCCGCAAAGAGCGGAGGCGACGGTAATCGAGGCATCCGCCGTTAAGGAGCGAAGCTGTACGGCATATACATCCCCATCGCCGCCGACAGAATCCGCAAGCAATCTTCCGGCGCAGGTAATCGCTGTTCCGGTAATCTCACGAAGAAAGGCGGAGGACTCCAAGCGGGCACTCAGGACACGCACAGCGGAATGCTGTGCTTCCCCCCACTCTGCTTTCGGAGCGCTGAAAGAAAGCATCTGGGGCATCAGGTCAACCGAAGCGAAGAAATCGGATACGCCCTGTTCCGTGCCGAGCGCGCGGAACAGGCCTTTTAATGCTGTCGACAGTTGTTCCTCCGCCTCCGCATTCTTTGTGTCAAGGCCAAGCAGAGGGAAAAGCTTCCCGCTGGACACCAGCTCTTCTCCGAGGTTTGCAACGGCAACAACAGCAGATTTCAGAAGCTCGGACCGAGACAAAGAAAGGGAAAGCGAAACGGTGTCCGTTTCCGAAAGGCTGTCAGAAGTAATCTGACCCCACACTTGCGCACAAAGCAGAACAGCATCCGTAAAATCCGCAGGTTCTGCCGTTTCCAGCTTATGCAGAAAATCGTGAGCACCGCGGAGCCCCGTTGGGCTAACGCCGGGAATACCGATTTGCTGTTGGAACTCCGGATCATCAAGCACGGTATCGAGATACGCAGCCCCCCGTGCAAGTACACAGGAAAACAACGGCGAATCCTCCAGTTCCTCTGTCAGATCGGCAAGAGCACGCTCTTTCTCGCGGCTCCACATCTCTTTCTCCCCGGCAAGAACCGTCGCAGAGTGCCAGACTGTTCCCGCTTTTCTCAGCTCCTCAAACACATGAATCTGTATCCCATCCACCCGGAAGGAGGTAAGAGAATCCAAAACGGCCTCGCTCCCGCATACACGTGCGGCAAGGCGGTCAACACCGTTCGCTTCCCTGACTGTCACTTTGCCGTCGCTTATTTCTTCTACCAAATCCGCATTAGCGACAACAGCCTCGCTGTAACCATAATACGGAAGACTGACCGCAAGAAAGCACAGCACCCCTGTTACAAGTCCGAGCAACGCACCGGCAAAGCGCGCGCGTTTTTTTCCATCACGCCCGCCTTCTTTTTTATATCGCCGTGACGGAAAAATCAGTGCCGCAAGAAGATAGAGCAGAAAAAGAATGAAATGAAAAAGCAGAAACAACGCGAGAAAAAGCACCGGCGCCGCGATCGCCCAGACGGAAGAGTAAACGAGAGAAAGAAGATCGGCCGGAAGCTCCTCAGGAATTGCGCCGGGCGCAACACGTTCGACAAGCCGGAGTACCGAGGGAAGAAAGGTTGCCCGTCCGGGAAGAAGGACATACAAATAGGCAAGGCCTGCGGATAGCGCGGTCAGCCCGAGGCGCAATCCCGCGCGTTCCGCTCCGCGCAGCGCTCCAAGAAGCGTGTAAAGCAGGATCACAGAAGCAGCAATAGCGGTTGTGAGCAACGATAAATTGACAGAGAAATCTGCTCCCCCGGAAAAAGTCAGAAGCATATGCCCTCCGCGCCGATAAACGGCACTTGATTTGATATTATTCTTTCTGAATTATAGAGTATTGTATCACCATGCCATGCTCCTGTCAAGCAAAGAAGTTCGACAGAATCGGCGGGGAAAGGACATAGAAAAAGCAAAGCTTGCCGAACACGCCAATCCTTTTCCTGCGCTCGGTCAGGGGGTCAGTCCCTCTTTTCGACAGGACAAAGGCTCTTTTTATCAATCGCTGAAATCACGACCTGATCGGTTGTATTGTCATAGGATTCAAGATAGAATACCTCTCCGGCATAGGGAATCCAGTGATAGTATCCCTCCTCGGTAATCTCGGTTTCTCCTCTGCCGTCACGTTCCAGGCGATACCGTTCCCCGCTTCGGGTTGATACCCAAAGGTACTCCCGATCGGCACAGATACTGTAGGCAGAAATCTCGCTCAGCTTTTCTCCGGTTTCCGATAAGCAGTCCCAACGATATATTTTCTCCTTATCCCCAAGATTCGCATAGTAAATGATCCCTTGATCCAGATAGAATGCTTTTGCCAGGATCCGGTCGTGCGGTGTGCTTTCTCCTGTTGTAAAATCATAGGAAACAATACGCCCGTAACGATCGCTGTAATAAAGCACCTGTCCGTCAAAAGCAACATCATAATCGTTTCCGATTTCAAGAAGCAGTTTTCCCTTCCCCGACAAAAGATCCAGCCGGTAAAGGTTCTTGTCTGTCGAACCGAAATAAAAAATCCCATTCCGAAAAACAAGAAGCTGACGGATATAACGCGGGTTTGTCTCCTCGGAATTTCTTTTGAATAATCCGAAAAACCATTTCTGCGCATCTGCCCATTCATAGAGAATCTTTTCCGACAAATCGTGTGTATTCATCCGGATCAGCTGAGCGGCGGAATTTTCCGACCGCCGGATATACCAAAGACTGTCTGAGGCAGCAAAAGCACCCCATGTATTGTAAAGGGCCTCCTCCTCGGTTGCTTCGGAAAACGGATCAACCGGAAACGGAACGGTCTTTCCGCTCCGACGATCGCTCAGCTTGCCGTCCATGATCGTTATCCGGTCATTCTGATAATAATCTGCGGTGCGTCTGTTATAGGAGAGTTTTTCCGTTTCCCTGCTGCCGCAGGAAGGAAAAGCAAGGCAAAGCAACAGGACAGCTATCCCCCCCGCCGACGGTCGGGAAAGCCGTCTGCGATGCAGGTTGGTGTTTTTCAGGCCGACATAAGCAAGCATTACCGCTGCGATTCCGAGTGCGGAAAAAAGCAGAAGTTTCAGCTCCCCCGGCGTTGTCTCCTTCCAGAGTATTCTCTCACTCCCCTCCATCTGTGGGGATACAACGGTTCCGTTCAGATACATCCCACCGCTCAGACACGCCCACGGCAAAGGAAGCCGGGCAAGAGGGCGCAGATCCTTGATCGCCAGCAGCGGCAGCGGAAGCGCTGCAAGCGACGCCATCAGAGCAATGGCGTACTTGCGCATCAGAACGGAGAAGAAAAGTACCCACACAGCTGCCGTCAGATACCCGCCGAGACGGGCGCCCATATCGAGAAGATATGCCTGTCGGATCGAAA
Organism: Eubacteriales bacterium; assembly: GCA_034178705.1. Lineage (GTDB taxonomy): Bacteria > Bacillota > Clostridia > Oscillospirales > CAG-272 > RUG12395. The sequence continues at coordinate 21,900 of JAXFQY010000032.1, forward strand.
GCTGCTTTTCCGTTGTCCCGAAGGTCATCAGGGACTGAAGGGCGAATCCGCCGTCACTTACCCCATACCGGGCAGCGATAAAACAAAAGCGAATCCCCTCCCGGAGGACAAACAGCCCGGCGGAAACCGTAAGGGATGCGAACACCTTGACCCACGGCAGCCGATATGCGCTTTTTGCCTGTACCAGAAGCAGCTTATCCATTCCGGTACTGTATTCCGAGCAGAAAACCGGAGTCAGCAGCAAAATAAGGACAAGGATAAGTACGAGATCTGCAGAGGAGCGGAAAAGGAGCTCCCATCCCCCGGTATAAAGGAGGGAACGCTCGGAAGATTCCCGTACATACATATACTGCTTATAAAACTCCCCGCAGGCAAGATATCGCTCCTCCTCCGGCAAAAGCCGTTCAAAGCCGGAGCGGTATTCTTCGGAGGGAATCCTCCCAAAATAATAGCTTTGCTTCAGCTGCTCAAATTCCCGATGCAAAGCAAGCATCCGGCTCATTTCTTCTTCAATTTCATTTCTTTTTTCCTCGGTAAGGGTCCCTCGGAATTGCTCTATGTAAAGGTCATATTCCTCCCGTCTCTCCTCGATGGTCCGATTGTACGGTTGAATCCGGGAAAGGGAAAAAAGCTCAAAAAGAAGAAAGAAGATCAGAATCAGCACACCGCGCCGGCAGCATAACATTTTTCTGTATTCGCTCCGCAGCATATGTTATCCCCTCCTTCGGTTCGATTGAACGGCGAACAGAATACCGGTACAAAGCAAAAGCAGAAAAAGAAGAGAGCCAAGCAGCAACGCGGTCTGCCGGCTGAGAGCAAGCCCAAAAAACGACAGATAGCGGCTTTGCGAATAAAGCTTCGCTGTATCCAGCAGTTCAATCGGGTTGATCCATTTCAAAAGCAGGTGTGAGCGGGAAAGCGGCTCAGCGAGAGATCCGAGCAAAGTCAAACACCCGCCGAACACGAAGGAAAGATAGGTATTCTTACAAAGGGAGGATATCAGCAAAAACCAGCAGCCGCACCCGAGCACGCCGACTGTTCTGATACCTGCGGAGAAAAGCAGATAGCTCCCGCAGGAAATCGAAAGCGGAGAATACTTCATCTGCTCCAGTGCATAGATCGGACGGTGCAGATTCTCAAAGAGTCTGCTGACCGAAAGAAGCAGAAGAAAATCCTCAAGGAAGAAAAGCAAGCACACAACAAGGCAGAACCCCAGTGCCGCCGTAAACTTCGCCGCGTTCGTTTCGGCGCCGCCCCGACGGCTTGTTTTCAGGAGCATCACCATATCCGACTCGCGCTCAATCACAAAAACGCCGCAAAGGCCGAAAAGGCAGAGGAAAACAGCAAGCATCGTGGAAAAGCGGTAATTGACCAGCAGGAGCATCGGCCGGGTGTCGACAAAATCCGAAACGGTGCGCCCGGAAAAGAGAGCAGAAAGCTTTTGATTTTCCCTTTCGGCGGCAGAATTCCCGATATTCCCGCTGAAATCCGCCGCGTCAGACGCGAGGGCAGAGACCCTCTCCGATTGCTCCGCATATCCGGCACAATACTGCATTTCCTGATAAAAAAGAGTGCTGAAGAACAGCTCGTCAATCGCCTCGCTGTAGGTATAAGCATTGGGATCGTACTCGCGGCTCAGCGTCATCGTTCTGAGCTTCGCCTCCAGGGGCAGGTAAACCGCATCAAGCTCCGACATCTTTTTCTCGGTAATGGGTCCGGAATAGAGCGCGTACTGCTCCTCGTAAACTTCCGTGTAAGGATCCCAACGTTTGACCGTGTCCCGGTAATCGGAATAGAGGCGTGCCCCGTTTACGACGAGCAGGAGAACGAGGAACAGCAAAATCCATCGGTTCAGATAAGACTTGCGCGCTTCAAAAAAGACAAGACGCGCAAAGCTTCGCGCGGTTTCCTTCATATGCGATCCTCCCCGCAGTGATACAGAAAAACCTCCTCAAGATTTGCCGTAACCGGCTCCGCCTTCGGATGCGGGCAGCTATCCGACAAAATCCGGAGACGGATTCCTCCGTCCTCGCGGACAAGATTGCTGATGGTATGGGAAAGCAGCTCCGCCGGCACATCCTGCGCGTTAAGTGAAAGCGCCCAGACTTTGCCGCGAAGCTCTTCGCAAAGTGCGGAAGGACTGTCAAGCCGGAGCAGTTTTCCTTCGTGCAAAAGCAGGACATAGTTAGCAATAAACTCGACATCCGAAACAATATGCGTGGCAATAATCACAATGCGTCCTTCCGCAAAGCGGGAGATCAGATTGCGGAAGCGGATACGCTCCCGCGGATCTAACCCGGCGGTCGGCTCATCGAGAATCAGAATCCCCGGATCGTTCAGCATAGCCTGTGCGATTCCGAGGCGCTGCCTCATTCCCCCGGAAAGGGCGCCGATCTTTTTTTCGCGGTCATCGGCAAGATTCACAATTTCAAGAAGCTCCCGGATTCGCTCCTCACTTTGCTTTTTTTCCAGGCCCTTCAGCACCGACAGATAGCGCAGGAAGCTCTCCACGGTAAAATCCCGATAGAAAACCGAAGACTGCGGCAAATACCCGATATTGGAAAACAGGTCACTTCCGATCCCGGAGATGTCTTTCCCGTTAAGGCGGATAATCCCCCCGTTTGCACGGGTAATCCCCATAAAAACATTCAGCAACGTTGTCTTTCCCGCTCCGTTGGTACCAAGCAATCCATATACCCCGTTGCCAAGCGTTACGGAAAAATTGTACAGTGCATATTTCTTTCCGTATTTTTTTGTGATATTTTCAAACTGCAGTTCCATTCTGTCTCTCCGTTTTGGTAGAAACGGAGCCGTCAGATTCATAAAGAAAAATTGACGGCTCCGTCTGAAAGAATTGTATTTAAGAAAACAAAACCGATATGGGCATCCTGTTAACCGCATGCCCCGATACCGATCAAAACCGGAGGGAGGCTCCGCTCATTCCTTCGGCGCAAGTAAAAACGTCGTACTGCCCGCAAGCGGTAAACACCCCGTCGTACCCGACTGTATCGCGTTTCGCGGAAGCAGGAAAGCACAGGCAATGGCCTCTCCGTCAAAATCCGGTAGCAGAACCAACGCTTCAACAACCGTGGTTTTTCCTTGCTCCACCGAAACGGGAACGCACCGGATCGGCTTATTATCTGCAAAAAACACAACCCGGTAATTGACCAACGGACTTCCCCAGACCTCCGCGCGGTACACCACCTCGGTTTCCGGCGTCACCCCATAGATATACTTCCCGTCTCGACCGTCCAGCGAGGAAGAAGAACGGAAGGCATTTCGATTGCCAAGATCCTCCGCACTCCACCCGTTTGTGTCCACCTTGGGCGTGTCCTTCGTCAGGACCGTACAGTCTTCGGACACCGGATCATACGGTGCCTCCGGCGGATCGGCATTAAAACTTATATAAAAATCGGTTGAAGTAGTCCCTTGGGCATAGACCATCCCCGTATTCCCGTCGGATACCGAGTAATCCGGCTGCAGGAGAGAAAATGTTGAAACCTCAATAAGGTCTCCCTTCTTCCCCGTCACAGGGATGAAGGAAAAAACCTCGGAGTAAGTATACGGATCCCTATGACAGGAAAAAAAGTGAACATACCGGTAGGTCGGATCCTGAAGCGTTTTATACGGCTGCGGCATTCCGTCGACAAACAGAACAATTCCCACGCACCGATATTCCGGTCCGTCGGCTTCTATGAAATACGGTAGCTCCATCTCTCTACCGTCATAGGAAAGGCATTTTCCCTCTTCTTTTTGAACATACTGTGCTCTCCTCTTATCGACGCCGTGACCCACACTCCGGATAATTTCAACAAAATCATCTTTTGTCGTTGCGGTCGCCTCCGACGCCGCAGTGCTTACGCTTGGCGCAGGCTCCGTTTGGGCAGGGATAACTGTTGGCAGTTCGGTTTTGCCGGACGTTCCCTCACAGCCGCAAAGCAGAACACAAAGAACAGTAAAAGTAAGGATTCTGATATGCTGCTTCATGTATGCCTCTCAATGATCATGTAATAAAAGTATCCGGTCAAAATTATGTATTAGGTTTATTGACGGTTGTATAAAGAGCGTATCCTGTCTCGGCTCCTGCTCCGCCTTGAACGCCGTGTGAACAGAAGGCAATCGTCGGATTGCTGCATTCCAGACTGTATAAGATATCGAAATCGAAGCAAAAGGAGGTTACGCCGCGCTCACTTCGGGCTGTGTTAGCCCAGCCATTATTCAATCCGTCCGAAAACTGAATCCCGTTGATGATATACGCATTATCCGGATTTTGGGAAACGGTTGTGCTTGTATCTACCGTCAGAGTAGCC
>JAXFQY010000041.1:0-7375 GCA_034178705.1 Eubacteriales bacterium
CGTGAAGGCTTCCGTATACCCCTGCACTTTGTCTATCGGTATCATGAGAAGATGCCGCCATAACATTTACCGCAGTAAGAGCAAGCAAAAGCGTGATATAAAAAAGGAAAACAGTATACGTAATATTAAATCGATTCCGCATGCCCCGATACCGATCAAAACCGGAGGGAGGCTCCGCTCATTCCTTCGGCGCAAGTAAAAACGTCGTACTGCCTGCAAGCGGCAGAATGCCACGGCAGGTACTTAACCAATTTCTCGGAACCAGGAAAGAATAGACCGGAACCTCTCCGTCAAAGTCCGGGAGAGTAAACCGCGTTTCAACAACTGTTGTTTTTCCGTTCTCTACCGTGACGACGGGCATCCATCGAATCGGCATATTATCCGCGACAAATACAATACTGTACAAGGCATCGGGGCACCCCCACACCTCTCCGCGCATCAGAATCTCACTTGTCGGGGTAACACCGTACAGATAGGTTGCGTCCCTGTTGTCTACCAAGGTTGTCCCACGGTATTCATTTTGTTCAGCAAGCATCTCTGCGGTCCAGCCGCTGATATCCACGGAAGGAGTGTCAACCGTTTTGACTGTACAGTCTGAAGAAACGGCAGGATAAGGGGATTCAGGAGAATCACAGTTGAATTTTACCCGAATTCCGGTAGGAAGTGCTGAAAGGGTAAATACAAACGGCTCAAAAGGATCGGAAACAGAATGGAAGGGGCAATGGAGCTTAAAGGCAACCAGATCGAAAACATCCCCTTTTTCCCCGGCAACCGGAATAAAAGAAAGTGTGTCACGGAGATTGGTCCCGCCATAATAAAGCTGCATATAACGATATTCTGCATTTTCACCGGTCCGGAATGGCTGCGGCACACCATCGATAAACAGAAAAACCCCGATACATTTATCTGACGGTCCGTCAATGCAGATCGAAAAAGGCGCTTCCAGCTCTCCGCCGTTATACTCCAGATACGGTCCGATATCATCCTCTGAAGTTCCTTCAAAACCCATGCCAACACCGGAAATGAATCCCCGATCCGCCTCGGTTTGTTCTGTTGTCATCTCGGTTGAAGAAGCAACAGGGGAAGACGGTTCCGCGGTTATTACAGGGTTAGAAGGCGCAGAATCCGTCGGCTTTCCGGAAAAGCATCCCGGTAAAAACCAAACCGAGAGAAAAACAAGGAAGATTCCTCTGATGATGGCACAAAATACTGATTTTTTTCTATTCATTTATTGTTTGCCTCAACACGTGTGTAACAATCATAACTCGAAGTACCGATCACACAATGGGAGCAAAAAGCAATCGTCGGATTGCTGCATTCCAGACTGTATAAGATATCGAAATCGAAGCAAAAGGAGGTTACGCCGCGCTCACTTCGGGCTGTGTTAGCCCAGCCATTATTCAATCCGTCCGAAAACTGGATCCCGTTGAGGATATACGCATTATCCGGATTCTGGGTAATGGTTGTGCTTGTATCTACCGTCAGAGTAGCCCAATCAGCTACCCCGTGAAGGCTTCCGTATACCCCCGCACTTTGTCTATCGGTATCATGAGAAGATGCCGCCATAACATTTACCGCAGTAAGAGCAAGCAAAAGCGTGATATAAAGAAAGGAAAAGAGTTTCGGTTTTTCATAATCCTAAGTCCTTTCCTTTTTTCTTTCATTGGTTTTTGGTTACTGATGGTTACTGACACAACTGCAAACCTCGACGGTATCTTCGCGCGTCTGCGCCGCTTCCTTCAGTGAACCATCGGACTCACCCCGCTTTCGGGCCACCGCCCCTCTGCCTTGCCGACTCTTCTTTCGGTTTTATGATACCATATGGCAAAAAAGCTGTCAACCATCTGGAGTAAAACGAGTAGTTTTCGGCATTTTGTTCCATAACACACAGATTATTTTGGTATTTTTGCTATTTATGCGTGATTGCCGAAAAAGCTCTGAAGGATAAAAAAATCCGGAGGCTGAATTGCTACCGGAATTTTTTTTGCACACGAACATCCCTTCCGAAACCACGGGGAGAGACAACAAACCACATTCTTGCTTTTTACACTTCACAAGACTCTTGCAAAACCGACGAAAAACTGCTATGCTAAATATAGGAGGCGATTTTCATGGAAAATACACTTCTCATCGGTATTGCAGGCGGAACCGGAAGCGGAAAAACAACCCTGACCGACAGGATCCTCGACACCTTCGGCAGCAATATCAGCATACTCCGTCACGATAACTATTACCGCGCGCATGACGAACTGACACTTGAGGAACGCGCCCGCATGAATTACGATCACCCGGATTCTTTTGAAACCGCTCTGCTGATCGAGGATCTGAAAAAGCTGAAAAGAGGAGAAACGGTATTCAGTCCGCTGTATGACTACTCCTCACACAACCGCTTCAAGGACAGAACTCTTGAAGTAAAACCCAACCGTGTCATTCTTGTCGAAGGAATTCTGATTTTCTGCGATCCGGAGCTGAAGGCACTGTTCGACATCCGGATTTTTGTGGACACCGACGCGGACGTACGGATTCTGCGCCGGCTTGTACGCGATGTACGGGAACGCGGCAGAACCATGGAGTCGGTTATTTCCCAGTACCTTGACACCGTTAAGCCGATGCATGAGCAATTCGTGGAGCCAAGCAAGCACAGTGCCGACATCATCGTTCCCATGGGAGGAGAAAATCAGGTGGCACTGGATATGATTTTTCAGAAAATTCGAAGCCATCTCAACTGAAATCGGCATTCTGCGGCAAAAGTGCCGCCGAATGCTTTTTTTCGGATTCAAAGCCCACATGACGGATAACCTGCCAATGTCTGATGCGGAAAAAGAAAGAAAAAAGCTGAAGAGGAAGCCAGGAAGCAACAAAGACAGGGTAGAGAAAAACCGTGCGTAGCATTTTCGGAAAGGAATATCCTCCGAGAAAAACAAGAAAACAAGCCAGCAAAAAACTGCCGATGTAACCTGCCGCCACAGCTCCCGCAGCACCGGATGCCAGTTCTCCAAAATCCCCTGAAGTCGCCGAAGAGACAACACACAAAGCAGCCGAGGCTACTTGGACAAAGGGCGTATTGACCCACATCAGCTGATCCAGACAGCGAAGCCGTCTGCCGCGCTGACGGGCTCCCTGAACAAGTTTTGCGGAGAAACGGCTTGCAACATCCATCAAACCGCTTGTCCATCTCCTTCTTTGCCGCAGACTGACACGAAAAGACTCCGGAGCCTCGTCAAAGGTCACGGCATCGGGCACGAAGGAAACGCGAAAACCGTTTGCCACACATTGCACGGAAAACTCCGCATCCTCCGTAATGGTTTCGGTATTCCAGCCGCCAAGTGCTTCAAGAACCGAACGACGCACACAAAAGCCCGTTCCGGCAAGGCGGGACGATAACCGCAGATTGCCCCGAGAGCGGCTGTAGAAGAAATCCATCATGGTATAATAAAGAGCATAGCATCCGGCAACCCAGGAACGTCCTGCGTTGGAAACGCGCATGGCGCCCTTGGCAATATCGGCACCGGAGAGAAGGGCATCATTCATACGGGAAAGAAAATCCGGTGCTGCCGTATTATCTGCGTCAAAAACACAAAAGGCATCGTATTGTTCCGGAAGCAGTGTCTCCACCGCGTAGTGAAGAGCATCCCCTTTGCACCGGACACATGCGGGAGCGGAAAGAATCCGGGCGCCTGCCCGACGTGCCATCTCCTCGGTACGGTCGGTACAGTTGTTCGGAATCACATAGATATCAAACAGTCCGGACGGATAATCCTGAGCCTGCAGGCTTCGCACCGCAGCGGAAATTACAGCTTCCTCATTGCGGGCTGCAAGAATGCAGGCAATACGAAGCTTGGGCTGAGAGCGCGGAAAGACCGGCTTTCTGAAAAAAGCAAACAATGCAATAAATACAAAATAGCCTGCAAACACGCGTAGTAAAACAGCAAGTACATCAATCGATGTATGAAGCATGATCCGTTCCTCTGTTTTTTTATTTCTGATACCGATATTGTAGCATGATAATGATTAAGAAAAAAGTACGGAATTTCATAAGACTTTCTTAAGATGAGAGCATAGAGAATACGAAAAAAACACCTCCGCCGAGTTTTTCTCAAGCGGAATTCCTGATTCCGATACTCTCCGTGCGATTGAGAAACAGTCGGAGATAGTATATACATAAATAAAAAGAAAGCGAATCTGTCTGAGAGGAGAATCTCTTTCTTTTTGTTTCTATGCCATTCCGGGAATGTTCAGAGGGCAGCGGCACCGATCAATCCGGCGTCATTGCCGAGCTGTGCAATACGGATGACGGTTTTCGGTTCGACGGAACGGGTATACTGTTCCCGGTCAATAATCGGCAACAGGGGCTTCAGCAAATAATCCCCTTCCCCGGAGAGCCCGCCGCCGATCGAAAGCACCTCCGGCTGATAGATGTTGATCAGATTGGTCAGTCCGCAGGCAAGATTTTCCGTAAACACCGAAAGCACACGCTGTGCCTCCGCGTCGCCTTTTTTCGCCGCATCAAATGCCGTCCTCGTATCGCTTTGATCGGCGTTTCCTCCGACTGCATCGATCATCAGGGTAGGGATTCCGAGAGTCTGACAGCGGATAATTGCCTCACAGGTAATCCGTTTCAAAGCCGTTGCGCTGGCATAAACCTCAAAACATCCCCTCCGCCCGCAAGTACAAAGTTCTCCGCCGGCACGAATAACCATATGTCCGAGCTCTGCAGCGGCACCGTTGATTCCGGTCTGAATTTTCCCGTCAAGAATATAACCGCCGCCAACCCCGGTTCCAAGCGTAACCATCACCGAACTGCGCGAGCCCTTCGCCGCACCCATCACCGATTCTCCGAGTGCAGCGGCATTCGCATCATTGGCAAGCCGAACCGTTTCGATTCCCGTCAGGCGGGAAAGCTCCCGTGTAATCGGGAAATTCCGGAAAGGCAGATTGCAGGAATAGGCAAGCGTACCGCTCTCCGGGAGCACCGCGCCGGGGACAACAATCCCAAGCTTCGTAATTTCCTCTTTTTGGGCGCCGTTTTCCTTTGCCACTGCGAGTGCAACGGCAGCGATGTCCGCAAGGATTTCCTCACTTGACCGCTGTGCACCGGTGGGTACTACTTTCTTTGCAAGAATCCGATAGGACGTATCGACAAGGGCTGCACAAATCTTCGTTCCGCCAAGATCAACCGCCACAGAATATTTCATAACAAACCGCTCCGTGATTTTTTCTTTCTTATTCTACCCTATCCCTAAAGAAAAAGTCAAGTAGAAGGCAGAATTTAACCGAGATAGGCTTGTTTTTTCCTTTTTCTCCTTGCGTTCGATAGCAAAGCAGAGTATAATAACCTATCATCCATTCACACGGAGGAAATCATGGCAAAGGTACTGCTCGGAATGAGCGGCGGAATGGATTCCGCCTGCGCTGCCAAACTGCTGCAAGCCGCAGGGCACGAGGTTATCGGTGCTCTGCTGGTAATGCATGAATACACGGATGCATCCGGCGCGCAGGAAGCGGCGGAGCAACTTGGAATTTCCCTTCTGACGATCGACTGCCGCTCTGTTTTCGAGCGGAAAGTGATCGCCCCTTTCTGCGCGGAATACGCACGCGGAAAAACGCCGAATCCCTGCATCCTCTGTAACGAGCAAGTAAAATTCGCCTCTCTGCTTCGAGAGGCGGACAGGCTCGGCTGCTCTTATATTGCCACTGGGCATTATGCCTCCCTAACAGAGGGAGAGGGCGGCAGACTCTGTATCGGCAGAGCGCTTGACGAAAAAAAGGACCAGAGCTATATGCTCTGGCGCTTGCCCCAGGAATCGCTTCGACGCGTCCTTTTCCCTCTCTCAGACAAGGTGAAAAGCGAGCTGCGCCGGGAAGCGCGTTTGGGCGGGCTGAGTGCAGCTGACAAGCCGGAAAGTCAGGAGATCTGCTTTATCCCCGACGGGGACTACGCCTCCTGGATAGAGCATCGTACCGGACGCTCCTTTCCGCCGGGTGATATCGTTGACGGGACGGGTAAGATCATCGGTAGACATCACGGTCTGATCCGCTACACAATCGGACAACGCAAAGGCATCGGCGCTTACGGGAAGCCGATGTTCGTCTCTGCTATCGATTCGGAGCAAAACCGCTTGGTGCTTTCGCCGGCGGGCGGAGAGTATTCCGACACTCTGACAGTGGATTCCCTCCTCTTCTCCGGCATTCTCCCCTTTTCCGGAACAAGGCGGTTCTCCGTGAAGCTGCGCTACCGCGCTTCTCCCGTTGCCGCTTCGGTAACCCTTGAAGACGAAGTCGCCAAGGTCCGTCTTGATGCCCCCGCGCGCGCCGTCACCCCCGGACAATCCGCGGTTTTTTACGAAGGCAACGCGGTTGCCTTCGGGGGATTCATCCGGTAAACGAAACGGGAACCCCGCTTCTCAAAACGCCTGTCCGCAGTCCGCAAAATACAACTTCCCCGCAAAAGCAGCTTCGGAAGCTGCTTGTGCGGGGAAGTGTTTTTCACCTCGGATTCGCTTTTCCCGTATCTGCTTCAGATACCGAGAATCAGTTTTGCTCGGGAGCAATATTCCCGTATGAGAGAGAAAATCAGGGAACCTGCAGTCGGTGAGGGAGCAGAAAAACAAAGGACGTCCTCATAGCCCGCCCGCTGCATCAGCAGCCGAATGCGGGGCAGATGAAACCCAGTGGAAACACACGCGACCTGCCGCTCGGAAAGCCCCCGATCGTCAAGAAGTTTTTTTGTCAGCTCGATATTCTGCTTTGTATCGCGTGCCTCACTTTCGATCAGAATGCGCTCTCCGTCGATTCCATGATCAGTAAGGTAGTTATACATGGCAACTCCCTCGGGGATTTGTTCGTCCGGTCCCTGTCCTCCGGTCACAACACAGAGAAGACCGGGATGCGCCTCCAGAAGCTCGATGGCCCGGTCAAGACGGCAAGCAAGAGGGCGTGCCGGCTGTGTCCCGTTCACCTTTGATCCGAACACAATCAGGACTGCATCCTCTGAAAGCAGCGTCTCATCGCTGTCCGGCTCCGGAAAAAGCCATGTCTGTCCGAGATGAATCACAAAGGTAACGCAGAAAAAAAGCGCAAAGAGACAGTACAGAGAAAGAAGAATAAGCGCCACCCGCGGTTTTCTCGCTCCGAAAGGGCGATAGACAAGCAACGGCAGAAGCGCACAAACCGAAACGGCAGAGGCAATAACAACGGCACTTCTCCCCTCAGGAAAAAAACACTGCCGGATCAGATAGGAAAAAAAGGTCAGGAAAATAAACAAGCCCATAACAAGAGCAGCGCCCCAGAGAACGCGGCCGGCTCTGCCGCCGGGAAGCGCTTTGTTTTTCTGCCCATCCGGAGCGGAACGCTCCTTTTTTCTTCTCTCTTTCAT
>JAXFQY010000045.1:0-104173 GCA_034178705.1 Eubacteriales bacterium
CATCTTTCACGGTTCCGTTTTTCGCAATTGTGTATTCAACGCTGGGGTTGACATCCAGTGTAAATGCGCCTGCCGTTGCATGGCTTGAAAGGTATTTTGCAGTGACAACAGTGCATAGAATCAAAGCCAGACAAGCGGCCACGCGGGAAATAAACATCCTATTCCTTTTAGGTTTGATTACATTATCGGGATGTGCCTCGGCAATGTATTTATCATCGGCAAGGCTTAAGCCACGATACCAATTCTTTTTCTTCATACAAATATTCCTTCCTTCGTAAGATAATCTTTGAATTTGCTTCTGGTTCTATGTAAGATAACACTGATATGACTTTCCGAAAGACGCATACCGTCAGCAATATCCTTGACACTCATCGAATACCAATACCTGCGCATAAATATGACACGGGTTCGGGTATCAAGGCTTTCAAGAAATCCGTTGATTGCTTGCTTCAGCACAAATTCATCATCGATTGAAGCATCTCCGTTTGGAATACATTCCCAATATTCATCAATCGCACTTTCTACTTCTGCGCCACGCTTTTGTGCGCTGTCATACCGAAATCGGTCAATGGCGATGTTTCGTGTAATACGAGCAAGAAAGCTCTGCAGCCTGCTTGGCTTTTCGGATGGCATAGAGTTCCACGCTCCGTTCCAAGTATCGTTAACGCATTCGTCCGAATCTTCGTGCGAGTGAAGAATATTGTATGCGATGGTATAGCAATATTTGCCGTATTTCTGCTCGGACTCCCGAATAGCATTTTCATTGCGTTCCCAATATAGCATAACGATTTTTTCGTCTTCCATATAGTCACCTCCTTACACAGTTCCTAAAGGCCTTTCACTTATAAAGTCGAAAAACTAATTCAAAATCTTACAGCGTGAAGAAAAATATTTTATACACAGAAAATAATTGTTAATTTATTGATAATTATATCACATTTTCGGCAATATGTAAATCGCCATGATGTAAACAATCAAAGATCCTTTCTACATAGCCAAATGCTTCTCAGCCGAGCTGTTGGCTTTTTTTGCATAAAGGACAGATGACAGCAAACATTTCAAAAGATTCGAAGATCACTTTTTAAAACGAAAAGATTAACTTTTTGTAAATATACTCACTTTACCCTTGACAAAATTGGTTTCAAAAAGAAAAACGAACCAATCCCCTGAATTTCCGATCAGCGGGAAAACGCCCGCACCGGTCCTGTCTGACCGGTGCGGGCGTTTTTATATCACCGGAAGATAACAACCGGTGGATGCTTTCTAACAATTCGCTTCCGGAGCGGGCGCAGGTCAACGCGCTTTTTTCTTGAGAATTCCAATCGTTGCTGCGCAAAGTACGGTCGCTGCCGCAAACAGAACAAAAAGCGTATAATCTCCGGTCGGGGGAGTAACGTCGCTTCCCGCCTCTGTCGTAGCAGGAGTCGTTTCCGGAGTGGGCTCGACAGGCTGTTCGGTTGTCACCGGAACGGGATCGGTATCCGTAGCGGAAAGCGGTCCGTATTTGATATCGTTATAGCCGTCTGCGATAATATGACTGCTCTGTTCGACAAGGGCAATATTGACCTTCAGTCCCTCGACCGTGCAGATTTTGATATCGGGCATCGGATCGCACAGGACCTTAGTATTGTCTATGTTAATATTCACGGTTGCGGTATCCTCATAGACAACGGCGAAGCTACCGATTGCTTCCCCGGTATACATGGTCGGAATAACATAGTTGTAATCGAAGTTGTAACTGCGCGCAAGCGTGCAATTCAGAATATTCAGCGTTACGGTACCGGCCTGTACACAGTCGCCGGCGCTCTTGATTCCGAAGGAGCCGAAGGCGGCAATGGAGCCGTAGATGGTTCCGCCCGTCACATTGACCGTCGACCGGAAGTTCGCCGTGGTGCAGGCCTGATACAGTCCCTGAATTGCCGTGTTGGAATTCGTCTGATTCTCCAGCTTCCCGGTCCAGTAAAAATACTTACCGCCGCGGATCTGCACCGTCACCTGGCAGTCAAGCGTATTCCGGCTGAGAAGGTCACGGTCGCCGACACGCACGGTGTACCAGTCTCCCGCGGAAATATCCACGGTATAATTTCCGGTAATGGTCAACCCGCCATCGCTCATATCCTTGTTATAACCGAGCAAATAAATCGGAGGATAGGTGCGTGCTGCGGAGTCCTGCCCAACCTGTCCCTCATCGGTGAACCATACGTTTCCGTCCAGATCCTCATAAAGGGTCTGGAATTTGTCGGTTACCGTGAAGTTGTGATAGGAAGAAGCGATAACGGGGCTGGCGTTACCGGCATCCGGTACACAGAGCGAAACCGCGTCAAAAACATAATCCCCGCGAAGCTGGAAACCAACCGCTGCGGTCTTACCAAGCTTCATGACGATTCGAGCGCCGACCGTGTCCGTTCCGTAGGTCTTTGCACGATAATCCACACCGCCGTAAACCGAAGTCACGGTAATCGGTCCGCTCTCGGGCATGTGGGAGTTTCCTTCCTCAATTGTGACAACGCCCATAACAACAAGCGTACCGCCGTCTGCTCCAAGCATTTCCACTGCTTTTGCAAAGGTTTTTACCGGAGCCTCGGAAGTTCCCGCTGCGCTGTCATCGCCACCGTCCGCAACGAAAACAACTTTCTCTGCGGCAAAAGCTCCAAAGCAGCAAAGGGATGTGACAAGAAGCGCGGCAAGGAGCATACTGAGAAAACGAATTGCTTTCATGATCTTTCCTTTCTGGTATTTGTTAAATTCAGGTATGATGAATATTTTGCTATGTTTATTTTATCATTGCTTAAAGCCTGCTGCAATCTCCTTTCCGGTGAGTTTTTATCATTTTTGTTACAGTTTCATAAATTATTTTTCTACCGAAGCGAAGTCCTTCCCTTCTGTTGATATGGTATTGCAACTTCGGTTACCGGCGGTTTCCCATAGCAGAAAAATCTCCCCGCGTTCGAAAAAACGCGGGGAGATTTTACCTATAAAGTTTTCGGAAGATAGGGATTCCTTTTCCGATTATGACCGGATGATACCCGGGATCAGTCCTCTCTCTTCTTCAGAACCACTACCGCCGCAGTGCAGAGGACGGCAGCTGCCGCAATCGCAACAAGAATCATGTTATCACCGGTCGGAGGAGTGACATCTCCACCGGCAGCCGTTGTGGCAGGAGTCGGCTCAGTCGCAGGAGCCGGGGTGGTTGCCGGCGTCGGATCGGTGGTCGGTGTATCCGTTGTTGCCGGAGCCGGATCGGTCGTCGGAGTATCCCCGCCGAGCGGACCGTAGTTCACGGTCGCACCGGATTCGACAACAATCGCATCGTTCTTTTCGGAAAGATTGACGGTAATTGCCGGCCCGTTCTCACGAACGACAACGGTCAGCAGATTCTGCGGATCCAGCTTGATCTTGGAAACGTCAATGTTAACCTCAACCGAGGAGTTCCCGTAATTCAAACCAGCCTTGTAGCCGTTCGGATTCATCGCGGGAATGATAAAGTTTCCGGCATCCTTGAAGACACGGCCGAAAGTTCCGCCAAGGATATTCATGACGATTTTACCGCTGTGAGCAACATCGCCGCTGGATATAGCGTTTACCTGACTGAATCCGGAAATTTCACCGGCAAAGAAACCACCGGTGACATTCAGGGTCACCACGGCGTTCGGTCCGAGAATTGCCTGATAATCGCACTGAACCGATAGATTGTAATCTTTGCCGTAATAATTGGCAGTCCAGTATACAAAGGTACCGCCGGAAATATTGAAGGTAACCTGAGTATCAATCGTATTGCGCACGGGAACGTCACGGTCACCGATACGGGCAGACTGCCACATGCCGGAACCGATACTGAAGGTAAACGGCTCGGTAATGGTCTCGCCGCCGAGATGGTCTTCACGACTTGACTGGTTCATACCGGAGATTAGAATCGGGTAATAATTTCTTGGGGAATTTTCAGTAGCAGGATCCAACGGAGTAAACCAAGCGGTACCGTCAAGACCGAGAAATTCTGTTGTGCAGTTGGCACCAACTTCAAAATTGTTGTAATAAGCGGCAATAATGCTGTTTTTCGCATCGACGCTCGGAACGTTGAAAATCACATAGTCAAACGCGACATCTCCGCCGAAGGTAAAGCCGGCAGAGCCTCCGTTGGTAAGATTCAAACGGGCCGTTACTTTGTCTGTGCCGTAGAATTTCGAACGGTAATCGACGCCGTCATAATAGGAAGTAACCGTAATCAGCTTATCGTTCGCGGGCATCTTGCAGTTGGTACTGTCGATGGTGACAACACCCTCGATTACGGCGACACCGCCGGTAGCGGCGAGCTTTTCAAACGCCTTCTGAAGGGTCTTCACCGGCTTGTCGGCGGTACCCTCCGCAGCGTCATCGCCGGCATCCGCAACAAACACGACATTGTCGTTCTTTACAATTCCGTCAGCGGCAAAAGCAGCAACGGAAAGCACCGACAGCATCATGAGTACGGCAAGAATCATGGAAATTGCCTTTTTCATACCTGTTGTTCCTTTCTGAAAAGTGTGTGATATTTTTGACCTTTTTAAGGCTTATGCCTTTTTCTTCTTCACAATTACAACCACCACGACAACGATAACCACAACGGCAGCAACCGCAAGGATGATGAGCAGGGTTGTATTGGAACCGGCTGAAGAATTTCCAGAGGAGGAACCGGTTGTAGCGGCAGGAGTGGTTTCCGGAGCCTTTGTAGTATCCGGAGCCTTCGTAGTATCCGGAGCCTTGGTCGTAGTATCCGGGGCCTTGATCGTCACGGCAGGCGTCGTAGCCGGAGCGGGAGCTTCGGTTGTTACTGCCGGCGTGGTTTCGGGAGCGCCCTCGTCATACTTGATGTTCTTGATCGAATCCTCAACGTAGATCTTATCCGTGTACTTGGTAATATGTACATTGACGTTGATCATCTCATCTCTGCCGCAGATCGTCATAGCTTCCACAACGTCAAAGGCAATCTTATCGGTATCGATATTGATGTTGACGCAATGCTTATCACCGAAATCGGTCAGAGCAGCGGAGGAGAAGGGGAGCCAGACGCTCGGAACAATATAAGTGCCGTCGAGGTTATATTCGCGCGCATAGGTACCGCCGTTGAGATTCACATTGACCGTACCGTTCTGGAAGCTGTCGCCGGCAGACATCGCACCGCCGGCGCCGACGGAACCGAACCCGGCAATGGATCCGAAGAAGTGTCCGCCGGTGATGTTGACATCGATCACGGCATTTTCGGAGGTGTTCGCCTGATAAACGCCCATCACGCAGAGGTTGGCATTGGAATCCTTAAAAGTTCCGGTGAAGAAAACGAAACGACCGCCGGAAATATTCATGGTCGCCTTGCAGTCAATCGTATTGCGGTTGGCAACATCGCGGTCACCGATGCGGACAGACTGCCAGTCGCCGCTCGCGACGCTGAGCGTAAAGGGCTCGGTAATCGTCACGCCGCCTTCATTTTCGCGGTCACTGATACGCTCGCCGCCGCTCACATTGGCGTTCATACCGGAAAGGAGAATCGGAACATAGGCACGGGCGCCGGTTTCCTGACCGAAGGTTCCCTCATACCACTTTGTCCCCTCCAGGTCCTCAAAAAGGGTTGCGCAGTTGGCGCCGATGGTCAGATCGTTGTAATAGGCAGCAATGATAGAGTTTTTGTAATCCGCTCCGGGAATGCAGAAATTGACGTAATCAAAGGTTACATCACCGCCGAAGTTAAAGGAGGTCGTACCGTTGCAGAGATCAAGCCGGGCAGTAACCTTATCCGAGCCGTAGATCTTCGCACGGTAATCCACACCGTCATAATAGGAGGTAACGGTGACCAAAGCCTTGTTCGCAGGCATCGTGCCATTGGTCTTATCAATGGTAACAACACCCTCAAGGACGGCAACGCCGCCCGTCTCGGCAAGCTTTTCAAACGCCTTTGCAAGAGTTGCAACCGGCGCGTCAACCGTACCGGCGTTGTCATCGCTACCGCCGTCGGCAACAAAGACCACATTGTCGTTCTTTGCGATGCCGTCTGCGGCACTTGCACCGAACGAAAGGAGAGAGAGCGCGGATACCGCTGTTAAAACAGCAAGTATCAGGGAAATTAACTTACGGTTTTTCATAACTTTTCCTTTCATCTCATTGTATAAAAAGCGATAGCTTTCATACTGTTATTTATACAATAGCACAAAAGTTCCCTTTCGTCAATTCGTTTTTCTGCGGAAATATTCCAGCATTTTTTGTGTAATATCACAAATCTTCGGAAGGAAAGAAACCCTAAAAAAGCAATGTTTGACAGATTGGAACGTTTTTGAGAAATACTTGCACATTTTTCGGAAATCGCAAACAGGCGCCGGCCTCCCCGCCCGAAATGCTTTTCCTGTTACAACACGCAAAACGGAAGATCGCGGATAAAAAAGCAAAAACTAAAGCGGCAGCCAGCTGTCCCAATCCGTTCCGGTATCCGCCTCCGTGAAGGAGAGGGTCAAAACGCTTTCGCTCGGAAAATGAATGACCGTAAGCTCCGGAGGAAAATACCTTTTCTTTTCCTGCATTGGTTTTTTCTTGCTCTGAACGGACCGGGGGACGCTGTCGGAGGCGTACGTCCTCGTGATTTGTCTCTCCATTTTCTATTCCTCTTTCTCCTACTCCGCAAGTCCGCTTCCCGCATAGGCGGTCGCCGACACTCCGTACTGATACACCGACCGGAGAAACGCCGCTTTTTCTTCGCCGCTACCAGAAGCGAGCATCCGTTTGACAAAGGTGTTGACGCTGTATGTCGCCGTTCTTTCTGCCTCTCCGTCGGATACAGTGAAACGCACCACGCTTCCGAATTCCGTCGGGCTGAGCCCTCTGGTTTCAATCCGATATCTCGTCTGTTGAATTCCGTCCATTTCCACCGTGGTTGCGGTACGGGTATATTCCAGCTCTGTTCCGTCCTCGAAAACGACATTCGGCGCCGTGTCGCTTCCCGCATATTCGATATAAAGCCGCACCATATTGCCGAACACAACTCCACCGCCGCCGATACGGATCCGTTGACTTTCCCCGCTTAACGTCATGTCCGGGATCTCATCCGGAACGCCGGTCTCCTGTGTTCGGTATGCCGCGATTACCGCATCTGCATTGGCCGGGTTTTCCGTGTTGTAATTCAAGTAGCGCTGTGCGGCTGCTCCGTACTCGAGAAGATCGGCGATCATCGTTTTGTAACAGGTCTCATCCTTTCCCGAGGGGCAGCAGGAAAAAGCCGCCGCACAGTAATCCCGGATACTGTATCCTCTTTTTTCATAGAGGATCTGTCCGTCCTCGGAAATCAGGCGGATGTCGATCGGATCAGCCATGGATTGCGGTGTAATTCCGCGAAAGGAAAAAACGTATTGACCGCTCTCAGGGGCTGCTGTCTCTGTTGCTGTTTCTCCGCCCATAGTGAAAATCATCGTTTCGCCGCCCTTGGCAAGATGGGTATAAACCTTCAGAGCAAGATCCTCCGAAAGCGAAACGCTTGTCCCCAACACCGCCGTCACACTTCGCGGAATCGGACCCGCAGCGGTTACGGTCCAGTCATTATCAAGGGTGATCGATACAGCATTATCCCCGCCGTTCGCAACCTGAAAAGCTTCGATTTCTGAAATATCCCCGTCACTTTCTCCGGATTTGCTGCCCTCCGGAGAGCCGATTACAGAGCAGCAGTCCTGCATCTGCACGTTTCCGACGGATCCGGTTATCCGCCCGACATATCCGGTTCCGGAGGTTGTTACCGTTCCGAGATTGATACAGTAGTCCAGATAAAAAAGACCTGCATTTTTATTCGTTCCGATGCCACCTGTTTTTCCGAACAAACCGCCCGTATATTCCCCTCCGGTCACCGAACCGGTATTCACGCATCGGGAAAACGATGCATTGGCAGCAGCAACCGCATCCGAAAGAACCTCCCCGGCAATTCCACCGGCATTTTTATCGCTTTTCTCTCCGGATCCGACAGAGACCGGTCCGGAATTAAGCAAGTCAAGAAACAGAAATTCTCTGGTAGCAACATTCTGATTCCAATCATCCGTTGTCTGTGTCCCCTCTCCGCGCAAGGAAACGCTCCCGAAAACACCCCCTGCTGTCAACTCCTCCGCTGCAATCCCGCCGTAATTGACACAGCTTTCGGCAATCATGGAGCTCTGCTTGGCAGAACTGCCGACCTCACATTTTCCGCAGATTCCCCCAACCGCAGACACGCCCCGAACTTCGCCGAGGTTCGTACAGCTGCGCAGGATCAGCCGCTCTCCGTTCCCGGACAAAAGTGCATATCCGATCAGGCCGCCCACCGATTTGAAAGCTCCGGAAACCGAGCAGAAACTGACACAGCCTTCAAGGGTTGTGTTTCCTTCGGCAAAGCCGACCATTCCCCCAACCGCACAGTAGTTTTTTATAGCAGAGTCTCCGTTCTCCGTCGCCGTACCCGCAATGCTTCCGCGCACCGTCAGATTTCGGATCGTCGCTCCGTTTACCCGCGCAAACAGGCCGACCTGCGGCTCCCCGTAACGGATATTCAGTCCGGAGATTGTATGTCCCGCACCGTCAAAAATCCCCGTATAGGGCGCAAGGGCATTTCCGATCGGCATCTGCCCGTCCACTTCCGTCAGGTCAATATTCGCGGTCAGACGATAATTGGAAGCAAGGGTTTCCCCTCTTTCTCCGGAATCTTCGCTGCCCGAGAGCTGCATCAGAGCAAAGAGTTCCTCTGGCGTGCTTATCTCATAAAAAACATCCGCGGAAGCCTCTGACGACACAGTCGCTACTCCCGCGGACAGCAAAAATACAGTAATACAGAAAGATAGCAGGCATGATAGAATTCGCTTCATAATACAAACTCCCTTTCCCAGATATCTGCGCCGCGCGAATCCGTGTATATTTCACAAAGCAATTTAGGATGATATGAAAATTTTATCGCAAAATTCGACACGTGTCAAGTCGTTCCGCTCAAATACATGAATATTTCTTTATTTTTTATTATCTCCTAATTTTTGTCAAAGCTCTTCCCTTTTCTCGGCTTTGGGTCTGCCCAGCTGCTTCGGTATTGGAACACCTTCCCGGCTCCGCAAGGAGAGGGAGTATACAAGATCCCCCTTTCTTTCTGCGTGTTTTCTCCGACTCTTATTTTTTTGGAAAAATATTGACTTTTTTGTTTTTCCGTGTTATATTAAAAAGGAAGATCCTTTACAGAAATTGCATCTGTAAGGACTTTCCGTCGCGGTTGCATCCCATAATCGAATCTTTGGCAAACCTGTCAAAAGACAGGGGCGCAAAGCTCAGGTGTCTAAGCGAATTCATTTCGTATGATCGACCGGCTGCAAACTTTTTCAGTTGCAGTCGGCCTTTTTGTTTTATCGGGAGACTTTTATGAACAAAGTTCTGAGAGAGGAAAAGAAGTTTCTTATATCAACAGCAGAATACCTGCAGAAAAGCTGCCAGTTGGAAAAGGTCCTGCTTCAGGATCCGCATAATGGCACACACGGGTATCCCATCCGTTCGTTGTATTTTGACACCCCTTTCGACGATGATTTTTTTGAAAAGCAAGCAGGAACCGAGATCAGAAAAAAAATTCGGCTGCGCTGTTACGATCCGCATCACAATTATGCCATGCTGGAGTTAAAGCAAAAGCAGGGGCAAAGACAGATGAAACGATCTCTGCGCATTTCCAAGGAAGATGCCCTCAGACTGGTTGCGTGTGATTATTCCCCGCTTCTCTCCTATCAAGAGGAATTTGCGGGCGAAATGTACGGACTGATGCGCAGCCGATGTTACCGCCCGAAAACCATCGTGCAGTATAACCGCAAGGCCTTTATCGCCAAGGAGAATAGAATCCGGATCACTTTTGATAACACAATTCTCTCCACCGAAAGTTCTTTTGATCTTTTTTCGGATTCCCTCAATATGAATCCGGTTCTGGATCCTTATGACGTAATCATGGAAGTAAAATTCAACGGTTTTTTACTGGGATACATACAACAGCTGATCAACAGCATTGATAAAAGCGAGTTGTCTGTCAGCAAGTACTGTCTTGCACGGCAACATGCCTATCAGACACATATTTGATTTCAGGAGAAGTATCATGAAAGACAAGCTTTACAGCCTTTTTGAAAACACCGGCGAGCTTACTCTGCAGGAGGTTACTGCCAATATTCTGATGGCAGCCATTTTGGGATTCCTGATCTTTTTTTCCTATGCCCTTTCACACAGGGGAACTATTTACAGCAAAAAATTTAATGTTTCCCTGGTCGTTCTGACCGTTCTGACCGGTACCGTGATGACGGTAATCGGGAACAACATTGCACTCTCCCTCGGTATGGTCGGTGCGCTCTCTATCGTGCGTTTCCGCACCGCAGTAAAGGACAGCCGTGATACAGTATACATTTTCTGGACCGTCATTGTGGGAATCTGCTGCGGAGTCGGGGATTATCTGGTTGCTGCTGTCGGCAGCGCCATTGCTTTTGCCGTGCTGCTGGTTTTGGGTATGATCAAAAACGATAACCGGATGCTTCTGATTGTCCGCGCCTCTAGAAACCGGCAGTCCGTTATTCAGTCCCATATCTTCAAGCTGTTCAAGCGCAAAGCGATCCTGCGTGTTCGCAACACAACCGAGGAAACGGTAGAATTCATCTACGAAATATCTTCCAAGCTTCTGAGAAAGGTAGAAAGTGAAACACTGAACGTAAGCGACTCCCTGTACGACATCGGCGGTGTTGAATATGTCAACATTGTCATGCAGAATGAAGAGATATCCAACTGAGATGAAAAAACACCTTCTGACGGTTCTGCTCTGTGCATTCTTGATCTCTCTTGCGGGATGCTCCGGTAAAACACCTGAGCCGCCGGATAATATAACCGCCGTCCCGGAAGGAGAAACGGTGAAAATCAGCTGGACCCCCTCCGACAATGCCGTTTGCTACAGACTATACCGCAAAACCGAACGGGCATCGGATTACAAATATCTGTGCGATCTGCAGAACACGGAGTATACGGATACCGATGTCCTTCCCGGAGACTCCTATCGGTATAAAGTCGAGATTGTTTACTCCGACTGCATTTCCGCCGGTGCTGAAACGGCGATCGTTACCGTTCCCATGCCGACATCAAACACCGAATGTCCTGCACTGACTCAGCCGGTGATTACCTCTGTCACCCGCATGGACAAATACACAGTCGTTCTCCAGATTGCGGAACAGGATCCGGAATGCGAATACGAGATCCTCCGCGCTGCCGCCCCGGACGAAGAATACTCCGTGATCGATCGCGTCGATGAAAACATATATTATGACATTACCGCCGAGGACCGGGACTATACCTACACGGTTCGGGCCATAACCGAGCAGCGGGAAAGCCCCGTTTCCTCTCCGGTAACGGTCGGGACGAATGCCAAAAGCGTATTCGGCGTCCCTGTACTGATGTATCACGAATTTGTAACGCCCGAAGACCTTGCAAACGGAATTGATTTTGATAAATATGCCATTTTCAAAAGTGAGTTTGAAAGCGACCTTGCCTGGCTTCGGGATAACGGCTACACAACAATTACAACAAGGCAGTTGACAGATTATCTGAACGGCATAGGAACAATGCCTCCAAAGCCGATTCTGCTTACCATTGACGACGGTAAACTGGGCGTTTATAAAAATGCTTATCCGCTTCTGAAAGAATACGGAATGCAGGCGGTGCTCGCGGTGATCGGCTCTCGGATTGACCTTGCTACTCAGAAGCCGGAGTCAAGAGTCGATGATCCCGCGCCCTATTGCACTTGGAGTGAAATTGCGGCAATGTCCGAGTCGGGTGCGGTGGAGGTGATCAGTCATACTTACGGACTGCATGTTTTCCAGCACAGCGGCAGGCAGGGAGCAAACTGTGCAGACGGAGAATCTCTTGAAAGCTTTCTCCCGATCGCGCAGAAGGATCATGCCCAAATCATCAGCAAAGTTTTTTCTGCAACCGGGATAAGACCCGTCGCAATGTCGTATCCCTACTCCAAGCGCTCCGAAACCGCCGACTTGGCATGGCTGAAAAGCGGGTATCAGCTTCTGCTCGGCGGGGATAGTCCTAATGAGCGCCGGAGTTATATCAACTATTTCGTACAGGAAGCAGGAATTAACAGCAAATCTTCGGTTCTTCGCCGTCTTGTACGCATGACCGAAACCCCCGCGGCGGATTTGCTTGAAGAGGCAATCCGGCATGATGCCTATTGAATTTCAGGGAAGGGAGTACAGAACATGAAGTACAAAGCAGCAGGTGCCGCCGCATGCCTCTGTGCGATGCTTCTGTCGGCGGTGCTCGCGGTCTTTGCCGGGCAAACGGAAACCCGTTACCATCAGCATATGGAGGCGACGGAAAAAGCGCAATGTACGCACGGAGAAGATGTTTTCTGTACCCATCTGCCGTTGGTTCAAATCAATACGAACGATGCGGAAATTCCGGGCAGATCGGTTTTTGATCAAAACGGCTATCTGACGGGATATACGCAGACCCCCGACGGACAAGACAGCATCTTTGCCGAGATCACGATCACCGATCAGAAAAATACGAACAATCACATCGGGGATCTTGCCGCGCTCAACAGCAGAATCATCATTCATGTTCGGGGCAATTCCTCCAGAAGCTTTGACAAAGCAAGCTATGCCGTCAGGCTTGTGACCGACAGCGGAGAAAACAATCCGCAGAGCATAATGGGGATGGATGCTCACCACGAATGGGTACTGCACGGACCTTTTCTGGACAAAACCCTGATGCGCAACTACATGTGGTACAATATCGCCGGGGAGATCATGGATTACGCTCCCAATGTCCGATTCTGTGAGGTCATGCTGAACGGAGACTATCAGGGCATATATGTGATGGCGGAAACCATTACCGCCGGAAAAAACGGCGCCAGGCTGAATCTCTCGGTCAACAAAAAAAGCAATACCTTTTCTGGATATCTGCTCCAACTGGATCGCGGCAGCACCGATCCGCTCAAAAACATCAGCCAATTCTCCGATTATACGCAGCGCGCCCAAAGCCTTCTCAACATTGAATACCCTGGGGCAGATAATCTGACCGAGGAATTGAGCGAAGCGATCCGTCAGGACTTCTCCCGGTTTGAGAAAGCGCTGTATTCCTATGATTTCGACGATCCCAAGTACGGCTATCGTAGCTTTCTTGATATGGAATCTTTCGCGGACTACTTCATCCTCAATGAGCTTACCTGCAACTATGACGCAGGCTCGCTGTCTACTTATATTTATAAGGACACCGACAGAAAACTCCGTCTCTGCATCTGGGATTTCAACTCCGCCTGTGATGCCTATCAGGATACCATCATTCTGCCGCAGCACTTTGAAATGCAGAATTGTCTGTGGTATGTGATGCTGATCAAGGATGAAGCTTTTGTGGAAAAAATCATTTCCCGCTATCAAAGTCTCCGGAAAACCTATCTCAGCGATGAATATCTGAACGATTACATAGACGGAGTGATTTCTTATCTCGGTCCGGCAATAGAACGCAACTATGAAAAGTGGGGATACACCTTTGGAGAGGAGTATGACCTGCTCAAACCGACAGAGCGAAATCCCCGGACCTACGAAGAAGCAGTGGAAAAAATGAAAAGCTTTTTGGAAGCACGAACGGCGTGGCTGGATGAAAATATTGAATCCCTGCGTCAGTATTGCGCCGAGTCAAGGGTCAAAAAATTCAACGAAAATGCCAACTGACGGGAAGCAGATAAATGAAAAAGTTTATTATAATTGTTTCCGTAATCGTTGCGGTGATCATCCTTGCCGACACCGCTTTCTACCGGTGGGGCGTCTATCTTGATTTTCAGCCGAACAAGCCGGTCACGACCTTTGTTAAGACCGATGAGGATCAGCTCTATATCAACCGAGGAAACGGCTATGAGCCTTTTGAAATCAAAGGCGTCAATCTCGGCTCCGGAGAACCGGGGGAATGGTCTACGGATTTTGCCATTGACAAAAGCACTTATCTGCGCTGGTTCCGTTACATACAGGAAATGGGAGCCAATACAATCCGCGTTTATACCGTACAGGCGGATGATTTCTATAACGCCTTTTACGAATACAACAAGGATAACCCCGATCCTCTTTGGCTGATACACGGTGTCTGGGTAAATGATTACATCCAGAACTCTCGCCGCGACGCTTACGACAGTGATTTCTACGACGCTTTTCTGGAGCACTGCAAAACCGCGGTGGATGTAATCCACGGGAACAAAAAGATCTCCAACGGTCGCGCGGCATCCCAAGGTTCCGGAACCTACAACAAAGATATTTCCGCCTGGGTAATCGGCTATATTCTGGGAGTTGAATGGGAAGATGTCACCGTTGCCTACACCGATGAAAAATTCAAGGAAAAAAACGGCTATAACTCTTATGAGGGAGAGTACATGTACACAACGCAGGAAGCCTCCCCTTTCGAAGCCATGCTTGCCCGTGTAGGGGATAAGGTTATTGCCTATGAATCCAAGCGCTATAAGCAGCAGCGGCTGGTTGCCTTCTCCAATTGGCCGACAACAGACCCTTTTGAATACCCCGATAATATCGAGAAGTTCTTTATGAAGTGTGCCGCGGTTGATGTCGAGCATATCCAAACCACAGAGGCTTTTTTATCCGGGCAATTTGCATCTTACCATGTATATCCCTATTATCCGGACTATCTGAACTACATAGAAGATTGGACTTTCTTCGGAATTACCGACCTATCAGAGTTTCTGACCGAGGACGGAAAGATAAACACCTACCGCGCTTATCTCTCTCTGCTTACCGCACATCATACCATGCCCGTCGTCATTTCGGAATTCGGTGTCTCAACCGGCAGAGGAATGGCACAGAAGGATCAGAACACCGGGCGCAATCAGGGAAACATGTCCGAAACCGAACAGGGGCAGGCACTGATCGACTGCTATGCCGATATCAAAGCGGTCGGCTGTGCAGGCTGCTGTGTCTTTTCCTGGCAGGATGAGTGGTTCAAGCGCACCTGGAACACGATGTATGCCGTGGATCTGACCCGAACTCCTTACTGGTCGGATTATCAGACAAACGAACAGTATTTCGGGCTCCTCTCGTTTGACCCCGGAAAGGAAACCAGCATCTGTTATGTCGACGGGAATGTCTCGGAATGGTCGGACGACGATCTTGTCTGGCAGAGCGATAACTGCAGTCTTTCGATGAAATATGATGAAAAATTCCTATACTTTCTGATCCGCAAAGACGGACTTGATTTTGAAAAAGAAACGCTCTATCTTCCGATTGATACCACAACAAAAAGCGGCAGCAGCTATTGTCGGAACTATGATCTGCTGTTTGACCGAGCCGTGGATTTTCTGCTGGTAATCGACGGTTCGGATAACAGCCGTCTGCAGGTGCAGGAACGTTATGAAAGTCTGCGCTCCACTTACTCGCAAAACGTATGGGCATTTGATACCTATATCCAAGGTCATATCCCCGACATTGATTCTCCGTTGTTTGTCAACATTGATATGATTCTGCAAACAGCAACACCGCTGCTCTACCTGGACAACACTGCACCCGCCGAGGTATACGAAACCGGCAAGCTTACCTACGGGAATGCCAATCCCGACAGCAGTGACTATAATTCTCTTGCGGACTTTATTTGCAGCGGCAACTATATTGAAGTCAAGCTTCCTTGGCAGCTGCTCAACTTCTCGGACCCGTCCAGAATGATGATTCATGACGACTATTACAGCGGAAATTACGGCGTGGAATTCATCTCCCTTGACGAAATGTATGTCGGTCTTTCCTGCGGCAAGGAGAACGGGAGGATCTCGCTTTCCGCCGTGCCGCTGAAGGGATGGGGAAACCGGGTTCGCTATCATGAACGGCTGAAGCCCTCTTACTACATACTGCAAAGCGTCTGGAGTCAACCAAGTGAAAATTGAAACGCTGATTTATGCCTATCTGGCGATTTGCGCGGCCATGATTGTATTCAATCTCGTTTGTATTTTTATTTTCCGCCGCAGAGAGAAAAAAATAACCAAACGCAGCAAGGACTTTACCGAGAGAATCACAAATCAGATAAACTCCTGTGAATCCGATCCGGAAGCCGAACCGGACGCCTCCTTCCGAAAATATCTTGCAAAAAAACTGCGGCATGTCAATCATCTTATGGCGTTTGATGAAGCGCTGGATGCACTTTATGCCGAAAATCCGGAGGTCATTAAGCGGTTTTTGGAATCTCTGACCCCGGTCTTTATCTACCTGACTCTTGAATATCGCAAGAAAAACGCGCTCAAGGCAGCATACTTTCCCTATATTATCAAAAAATACGGCGTCTTTCGCGGGAAAAACATCGCTGTCATTTCCGATATCATGCTGGATCTTGTAAAGGAACCCAGTCTTTACTGCCGGGAAAACGCCCTGCAGGTTCTTTACTCCATCGGCAACAGCGAAGGTGTTCTCAGCGCGCTGGCGATTCTGGACAGCGGAACCCGCTATCACCATCACAAGCTGATCACCGACGGACTGCTGAACTTTGCTGGAGACTCAGAGAAGCTCGGAGAGCTTCTCTGGCAAAAGCTCTCCGATTTCTCGGTTCCCATGCGTGTTGCCATTCTGAACTATTTCCGTTTTTCCTCTTCCCGTCACTGCGCGGCGATGCTGCGTCTTATGACCGAACCGCAGCAGAACGATGAGGTTTGTTACAGCTGCATCCGCTATTTCGGGAAATATCCATACGAACCTGCCTTCCCGTATCTGCTGGATTATGTCGGGAATGAGGATTCGGAAAACTGGGAATATGCAGCGATTGCTGCCTCGGCGCTGGCTCTCTATCCCTCGAAAAAAACCGAAGAGCTGCTGATCGAAAAACTCTCCAGCCCTAACTGGTATGTACGGTTCAATGCGGCAAAAAGTCTGGAGCTGCTTGGACTGGACTATACGCAGCTCATCGATGTATTTGAGGGAGAGGACAGGTATGCCGGAGAAATGATGCGCTACCGATTTGATCGAAAAAAACTGCGAGAGGAGGAAAAAATGCACTCCCATGAATCCATCCCTGTTTGAAATTGTAAAAGCCTTTCTGGACGGAGCCAACACGTTTTTTGTGATCTACCTGATCGGCTATTCCTCCTTTCTTTTTCTCGCGGTTGTAATCGGGTCCTCAGAGCTTTATAAAAAGCGTCAACAGGAACAGCTGAAAAACACGCTCTTACAGGATTACTTTATTCCCGTCAGCATTATTGTCCCTGCCTATAACGAAGAGGTTACGGTTGTCGAAACCGTGCAGTCATTACTCGCACTTGACTATACTTTGTATGAAATTGTTGTAGTGGATGACGGTTCCAAGGATACAACCTCTCAAAAACTGATTGAAGCCTTTCATATGCACCCCATCCGCAGACCGATCCGGAAACTGCTCTCCTGTCAACCGGAGGAATTTGTATATGAATCCGCGGAGCAAAAGGTTCCCCTGACCCTGATCCGGAAAAAGAACGGAGGAAAAGCAGACTCCCTCAACATGGGTATCAATGCCTGTCAGTACCCCTATTTCATCTGTATGGATGCCGATTCGGTTCTGCAATATGACTCTTTAAGCAAAATTGTGCACCCAATCATTGAACAAGAAAATATTGTCGCCGTCGGCGGCGCGGTCCGCCCTTCCAACAGCGTTGAGCTGGAAAACGGCAGAGTCGTGAATTACCGGCTTCCCAAAAACCTTCTCGCCTGTATGCAGGTACTGGAATATGACCGGTCTTTCCTTGCTTCCCGCATTCTCTTCGATAAATTCAACGGGTCCCTTATTATTTCCGGCGCATTCGGCTTATTCAAGAAGGAGACGGTGATTGCGGCAGGCGGTTATGACCCTTCAACCATGGGGGAGGATATGGAGCTTGTTGTTAAGCTTCATGAATACTGTGTTGCCAATGATATTCCCTATTCGATCCGTTACGCGCCCGACGCGATCTGCTGGTCACAGGTGCCCGAACGTCTTCGGGATCTTTGCAAGCAACGCAAACGGTGGCATCTCGGTCTGTTTCAGAGCATGTGGAAACATAAAAAAATTCTCGGGAACCCGAAATTCGGTGCGGTGGGCTTTATATCCTATATTTATTTTCTGCTTTATGAGCTGCTCTCCCCCTTCATCGAGCTTTTCGGAATCTTTACCATGGTTGTCGCTTTTGCGGCGGATCTGATCAATGTTCCGTTTATGCTGTTGTTTTTCTTAACCTACGCTGTATTCGGCTGCGTTCTGACCCTTACCGCTTTTTTTGCGCGAATACAGACAATTGATTTGAAAGTTTCCTTTAAGGATGCTCTGAAAGCAATTCTCCTTTGCTTTTTTGAAATATCCTGTCTTCGGTTCATTATGGCAGCGGTAAGAGCCACCGCTTTTATCGGATACAAGAAGAAAAAACTGAATTGGGGCAGAATTGAACGAAAAAAAATCAATTTGAAATAAGGAGTCTAAAATGGAAAAACCAACCTTGAAAAGTGCCTTCTTCGGATATTCCAAGACCAGTGTCTGCGAATACATTGCCCGTATCAGCGAGGAATTCAGCAAAAAACTGATGGAGGTGAATGCGGACCACAAAAAAGAGCGGGAAGAGCTTAACGCAAGAATTGCCACGTTGGAGCAGGAGCTTGCTGAATACAGACGCGCTCATGCGAACATATCCGCTACCCTTCTGGAAGCACAGGAGCATGCGGAAGAATTAAAAACGCAGGCAGAAGCGGAGAACCAAAGATTGCGCGCAGAAAATGCAGAACGGAATGCCGCGCAGCAAAAAAGAATGGAAGCCTATAAAGCAGAAGTCAATGAACTCCGAATTGGACTCTCCCTCTTTGCGGAGGAAACGGATCTGAAGCTGCAAACCCATCTGAACAAAATGGAGGAAATTCGAAGCAAATATGCGCCGGAAGAAGAAGGAGAAGAAGACTTATGAAAAGGCGTCTGTCTGCAGCCGCCCTTACATGGATTCTCCTGCTTCTCTTTCCGGTTTGCATATCAGCCCAGGTGAACACCGTTAAAGAGCCCACCGCAGGCAACAGCATTTATATTGCCGGGAATCCGGATCTGTATCCGTTTGAATACTATGATTCCTCATCGAAACGCTACCTTGGGATACTTCCGGAGCTGTATACACGCCTTTCCGAGGAAACGGGAATTACTTTTTCCTACATCAGCGCCGGGAAAGAGAACCGGCAGCAGCAAATCGCAAAGAACAATCAGGCTGAGCTGATTTCAGCACATTTGGCGGGAGAAATTGAGAATCTGCGCGAGGACTACCCTCTTCTTTCCTTTACTTCGGACGGAAAAGAACAAACCGTGTGTATCGGATTTACCGGAATTGCATCCCAGCAACTTATAGACCGGTTGCTGGAAGAGCTTGAAAGGATTGACAACAGCGTTCTTCTTTCAATAACCCTTGCCCAAACGGCCTCCTTCCGATCGGAGTTTCCCATTCATCTTCTGGTTGCGCTTTGTCTCCTTCTTGCCCTTGCCGTTGCGGTTCTCACGATTCTTTTGATTCAAAAACGGAGAGCGGAAGGCAGGCGCCGCAGGGATCAGCTGATCGATCCCCTGACCGGTATCGGAAATGAGGAATACTACCGATACAGCTTTGATCATTATCTGTCCCCCGCTTCGCGGAGTCTCTATTATGTAGCTTATATTTCTCTCGAAATACGGCGAATTGAAGAATACGTAGGCTCTGCGGAAGCCGAGGAGCTACAGCGATACACAGCGGACATTCTCTCCTCTTCCGCATCAGACTACGACTTTACCGCCCGTATTACCGACGGTGTGTTTGCCTATACCTTCCAATGTCCGAGCCGAGAACAAGCCGAAATCCGAATCAGCGAGCTGTTGAAGCGCCTGAACGAAGGGGAAAAAACACTCCTGGAGGAATACCGCGAACAGTTCCGTGCAGGCCTTTTCAGCCTTGAAACTGCAAACACGCCCTGTGAAACGGCATTGAATCATGCCAGACAGGGATACCTTTATGCCGTGCAGAACAAAATGTCCTACTGTTTCAGCGATGACCGTATTCTGAACCGAGAAGCACAGAAAAAACGTCTGCAGAAAAAAATTTCCGACGCAGTGAGCAATCATGAGTTCAAGCTTTATCTGCAGTTTGTTGTAAAAAGTAAAACCGGGAAAATCTGCGGCGCTGAGGCGCTTTCCCGCTGGCAGAACCCTGAGGAAGGGCTGCTGACGCCGGATCGCTATATCGAGACCATGCAGAACGCCGGAATTATTGACCGACTGGACTTTTATATTCTGGAGGAAGCCTGCCGTCAGTTGGAAGCCTGGAAAACAACCGACAAAAAAGAATTGTGGATTTCCTGTAATTTTACCCGAATCACGGTATCCTCCACCGATTTTTTACAGCGTTTTCGGGAGATCACGGAAAAATATCGGTTTGATCACAGCAATCTGATTCTTGAGCTTACCGAGGATTCCCTCTCAGACAATCATACAGCAGCTTATCTGAATATTCTTGCCTGCAAAAAAGAAGGATATCGCATTGCCCTCGACGACTTTGGAAGCGGCTATACCTCATTCAGCGATCTTTGTGACTATCCGATTGATCTGATCAAAGTGGATCGCCACATTATAGCGAAAGCCACAACCGAGCGAGGCAGCGTACTTCTCAACGGAATCTGCAAACTGGCACGCTATCTGGATGTGCTTGTTCTCTGCGAAGGGGTGGAAACCGCAGAAGAAAATGCTGTCGTACAAACAGTGAACTGTGACTTCGTTCAGGGGTATTTTTATTCACGGAGCTATCCTCTCTATGAAGCATTGGAATACTGTTCCAAGCAATTGCACGAGTACGAACGGGCAGACACGGAAAAAAAGTAAGCGCAATAGTTTTTTGCCGTTAATAATTACTTTTCACAGATTCAGTGATATCATAATCATCCAACAGAAATCGGAAGGGGGGAAGGATCATGAACGCAAAGCACGGCAACATAATCAAAAGAACGGTTCTGACGGTTGTTCTTTTTCTTGCTGCCACGCTGATTCTTTCGGGAAGCATTCCGATTCTTCCTTCCTCCAAGCCCGTTCCCGAAAACAGCTTCCTCCCTGAAATTCTCCAGTACCTGACAGCAAATCTTTTTCCTATTGTTTTCTTTATTGCTTCCTTGATTATCGGTTTTCTCCTTGTGATTTACGGTACCTTTGTGCGCCGCATTCCTGATTTTTCCGGTGTCGGCAACACCAATATTTTGCTCGGGCTGTTTGTTTTGGTTTCCGGAATATGGGTTCTGACGGATTCTCAGGCACTTGCTGTTTTTGCGGATAATCGCAGCGGTATCCTGAATACAAGGATGATCTCCTTCGTTTCTCAGTTTTATGCTTCTCTCCATCATTTTCTTAGCCTTTCTTCAGCATATTATCCCGGTGGGGAAAACAACACAGATTTTCAGCACCGGTTTTCTCTTGAACCTTACCGTGTTTGTTCTGCTCTGTCCCTTTCAGCTTCCCGGAAAGTATTATCTGATCTTTCTCCTGATTCATCATGTGCAGATTTATGCGCTGATGATCATGGGAACTCTTTACTGTATACGAAACTACTGGCATACAAAGGACAAAGAAAAGCGGGAAAAAACTTATGTCATGCTTTTGTTCATGCTTTTCAGCGGAACAGCCTTGCTGTTTTTCCTTCTCGGGGAGCCGCATTGGTACGCCGTCATATTCAGTGCAGGATTTGTGATTCTGGTGTTGTATATGATCAGATTGGCAATCAAAAATATGCTGTCAACCTATAAAAAGGCCGTAAAATTCGAGCTCTACCAGTCCATGGCATATACGGATCTGCTTACAGGGATCAAAAACCGTAACGCTTTTATCAACGATCAGGAACATCTGTGTCCGGATCAGAACACCTGCTGCATCATCCTGGATCTCAATGGGTTGAAGCAGATCAATGACACGCGCGGGCATCTGCAAGACGATGAGCTGATTTGCAGAACAGCACAGGTGATACAGGATTTCTTCTCCTCTGTGGGGGGTGCTACCGCATCGGCGGTGATGAGTTTGCGGTTATCTGCAAAAATGTCGAAAGCGCAACGATCGAAAGTGCAATATCGGAGATGAGGCGCCAAGTTGACTCTGCCAACGTCAAATCAGATCTGAAAATTGATCTTGCCTGCGGATATGCTTTCGGCGGAGAGGGCAACAAGACCGCAAAGGAGCTTTTCGCTGCCGCGGATAAGGAAATGTATCGGAATAAATGTCAAACGGAAACGACTCTGGCACAGCAATAGCGCAGTGTCCGTAAAACGACTTCGCATCCGTATCCTTCGTGGATATGGATGCTTTCTTTTGACCGAAAGGCAAGGCGCTCAATCGTGCCGCGCCGCAAAAGCGGTGGGGGTGCCTTTCCGCGATACTCTTTGGCGGTTTGTGCTTTTCCCGTGCAAACGGCTCGGCTCATTTTTTCGGCGCGAAGCGGTTAAAGAGGTTTCGGTTTTGCCTTTTCGTGATCTCCTTTTGGGGAGATGAGTATAAAAAATCCGTCCACTTTTGCTCAAGCTACTGATAATTCCCTTTTTAAACAGAAGCCCGGAAGCATCGGGGCTTCCGGAAAAACACAGGACTCCCAAGGGCGCGCACCTGCGACAAAAGAAAGCTAAAAAATATCCCCTTCTCCTCAAAGCTCCGCAGACTGAGGAGAAGGGGATATTCTCAGAATCAAATCCAATGATCAATCAGTTTCCATACCGCCCAAATTCAGGAAATCGCGGGATGTTCCTTGTACCACCGTTGCTTATTCTGATACATAAGCTCATCGGCTTTTTCAAAAAGCTGCTGACGGGAAAAGTCGGGGAAGTCGCTTGACAGGGCATAACCGGAGGCAAAGTAAAGCTCAGGAGAGGCTCCGGAATCGTTGTATGCCTTTGTTGCCGTCAGAAGAGAGGCAAGATATTTTTCAACCTTCTCACGATCGGCGGAGGTTACCAGAACGGCAAACTCATCCCCGCCCCATCGGCAAACCAGTTCATTGTTTGAAAAGGTGTTGCACAGAATATCCGCAAAAGCAGACAGCAGCTTGTCTCCGGACTCGTGCCCCATTGTATCATTGATATACTTCAGACGGTTCAAATCCATCATGATGATCCCGGTCGGCTTTGTAAAGGGAGCATCGTTGCTGATCTCCTCATCCCACCGTCTCTTATTCTGCAAACCCGTATGCTCATCAATATAAGCACTTTTCCGGATAACAAAAATTGTCTTGAAAAACCGAAAGAAAGTATAAATCAAGAGTGCGATAATCGTAAACAGGATGCCCGATGAGGATACTTTTAAGTAAAAATGGAACAGGTCAGACAACGTTCCCACAACAAGAAGAAGCAGCAGAAGATAGGAATCCCAGATATCCGTCTTTTTTCTGCGGAAAAAGAGCAATGTCACGACCGATGCCGCAAGATCCATCACAATCATTACATGACTCAGAAGCAGGATTTCACGCAATTCCGCCCAACCGAAGACCTGGCAAATCAAGGCGGCAAGAGCGCCAAAGCAGCTGAGCAACGCCGGAATCAGCAGGATCAATCTGCCCTTCTCCGAGCATTGTTCCCGTATGAAAAGGAGGAAAGGAATGCCGGCAAGGAATAAAGCGCCGAGCGTAATGTATCCGAGCGCCATCGGATTTTTCCCGAACATCAAAGGAGAAAAGCGGGTATCGGTAATCCTCCAGAGTCCGATCAGGAAGGCAAAGAAGCCAAGATAAAAAATATCCCAGGATAAGGTTTTTTTGCGAAAAACAAAATAGGGCTGGATCCCCATCAGCAAAAGCCCCATAATAATACACAGGGCAGACAGCACAAGCTGCGGAAGATCTGCCTTCAGTCGAGCCATCACAATGGCATAGCGGGAACCGATCAAAAACTCTGTATTTCGATTCACCACGCTCTGGAAAACAGGAGTTACGGTTATCCGAACTGCCCTTCCGCGGTCGGAGGGATATACAGGAATCATAACCCAGTTACTGCTCGGAGAATTTCCGACGCGGTTGCCTGCTCCGGGCTCCAAACTGTACATCAGTTCATCATCGAACCAAACCTCCGCATAATGATGAACCAAATAAAACGCAAGATAGCTTCCTCCCGGAGAAATATCCTCCATGGTCCATGTATACTCCTTACGGAGTCCGAGCGGTGCGGAGGGATCTGCCACTTCCTTTTCGGAATAGCCTGCTACCGTTTTATAAGAAAGACTGTCACGGGCACTGTAAATTGTATTGCTCTCAAAAAAGCACATATAAATCGCAAATAAAACAAACAGCGCCGCTACAACAGCAAAAACTGCCACGGTCACAATTTGCATACCGGATTTCTGCCTCATGATACAATTCCCCTCAATTGCAGATATAATTCTAAAATATTCTCTATTAGTATAGTATATCATGCGGTTTCCTTATTTTCAAGTAAAAGGAAAAAGAAAATCCGGTCTTTATCCACCGGCAAGAAGAAATTGATCGATATAAATCAATATTTTTAATGCATTCTGCCTCAACGCCGTCTGATCATTTTGAGTGACTCCGGCTTGAAAATCCAGGAACAGCGATAAATACCGTATTCGTCTGCCTCATCAAAACAGATCTTTGTCATTTCTGGCGATTCTTATCCTCTCCCCGAGGTTACAGGGGCACAGGAAGAAAAAGCAGAATCCCTTTAATATTACAATCCCCATAGAGCAGCCAAAAGGAGCAAGGCCACACTATGGGGATTGAATCTTAGTAACGCCCACGCGTTTCCGATTGGTTTCGATTGGTTTTCGATTGGATGATACACGCCTCACCGGCAAAGCAAAAAGCTCTTTGCCGAACTTTCTCAGAAGAAAGCGGAGGTTATTTTTTCTTTCTGACGGTAAGGACAGCGGCAATAACAGCAATCGCAGCGGCA
This sequence comes from Eubacteriales bacterium, assembly GCA_034178705.1. Taxonomy (GTDB): domain Bacteria; phylum Bacillota; class Clostridia; order Oscillospirales; family CAG-272; genus RUG12395. The sequence goes on from JAXFQY010000045.1 coordinate 24,885, forward strand.
GCACATGCGGCTGCGCAAACCGCAAGCAACGAACGGTTCGAGGAGGAATCCGACGGGGCGGGAAGGTCCGTCGACACTGTTGCAGACTCAGAGGGATCGCTTGTCTGCAGCATTGACGTTGTCTGCGAAAGATCAGCAGAAACCTCAGAAGAATCCGTTACAAGCGGAAGGGGATCGGCAGCGGCAGTATCCACAAGACGGACACGCAGCCATGTCGTCTTATCGGATTCATTTGTGCCGTCAAAGGTATCAAACTTTGCTGATGCACCCTCGTCAACATTCTGAAGCTTGACAAATACGGCAAGCTCCTCTTCCGCTGTGATGTTCAGCAATTCCCGCGGCAAAGAAAGCTCATGTACAATTCCTTCATCGGTATCGGAGGAATTGTTCAAAGTGCCATATACCCGTGTGGCACAGGGAATGGTATCCGCATCCAATGCGCTTCTCTTTCCGTCGGAATCGGTATACTGGGCACTCTCTATCCCCTCGGCAGAGAGCACAAGCTTGATCTGTTCTTTCCCGCCCGTACGGGCAAGGGTTACTGTTATTTTATCGGTTTTCTGCAGATCGTAATCAAGGCGTTCGGAAAGCAAATAAATGCTTTCGGTGTCATGGGCAAAGCGAAGCGATGCCTGCGCCTGAGAGTCACTGCCGACGAACAGTGCGTCTGTATTGTCCCACCAATCGTTTGTCCTTCCGTCCAGAGTAACAGCGGCCCGTTTGGCATCAACCCTGTGGTTCAAAACCACCTCGGCAATCGCAAGTCCGTTCGTTCGGAGGTTATTGACAACATTCGGCTCGACAATCACATCTCCGGCCGATATCAGAGCCGTATGTGTTCCCGTAATCTCAATGGAGCCCCACAACCCGGCAACATCCTTCCCCAAGGGGAGAAACGTCCGGTTTGTGTAAAGCTCTGTCGCGGTTTCATTCCCCAAGAAAACCTTCATTTGCTTGGAAGCAAAAAGCGAAACCAGGATCTCCCCGGAGGGGAACTGCGCCAGATACGGACCGGCTGCGGTCACTATATTGTTGGTGCGGTCTGAGGGACCGTACTCATCCATGGCCAGCTCGGTTGCAAAAAAATCATGAGAACGGATCAGGGTCAGGCGGTGTCCCCCCGCAGGCCACTTGCTCTCCGCTGCCATGGCAATCGTTTTCCCATCATGCAGCAGAATGGCAACCGGCATCTGATCGGTCATGATGGCAATGCCATTATAATCATAGATCTTCTGCTGGGCAATCCGAGTTGCCTCATACGGATAGGAAAGTGCATCCGGCTCCCAGGTCACGCCGTTATCCTTCGAAACAAGCATCGCGATTCCGCTTGAAACCTCGCTGCCCATCTGGGTCTTGAAAATAGCATCCTTCGGTCCGCTGTGGGTCAGATACATCTGAAGATCGCCGTTCGGAAGCTGAAGGAAGCTCGGTTCCCAGACACGGCTGTGATAGACAATGTTTTCCTCCGTCCATGTCAGCCCCTTGTCATGGGAAATTTTCACTGCGATTCCGCGCTCCTCCATATTGAAGCGGCTGGGTGCCTGTGTTCCTTCCAGCGGTCTGAAAATTGCCGCCGCAACAAGATCACCGTTTTCCAGTAAGATAGCATCGCAGGTGGCATAGGCGCGTTTATATTTCCCATCCTGCACCAGTTTCTGCTTGAAAAGGACAACCGGCTCTCCCCAATTTCGTCCGTCTGTGCTTTTCGCATAGTAGACATTCGGTCCCCATCTGCCGTTCTGGAAGAAAAGAATATAATCGTCCTCGGCAAGCTTTTTAATGCGGGGATACCAAAGATATCCGGTAAGTAGCCCCATATCCTTTGCGGTCATCGTATAGGAATTCCGGAAATTCGTTTCAATTGTGCTTTGCTCCGTTTCCCCCGCATGGTCATCGGTCAGAGTATTCGTATCGTTCAGCTCTCCGATCGAATGAAGCCCGCCGTTCGGCTTCGTCCCCTCCTGCGCTACGGCAGGAAAGGCGGAAGAGAGGGCGGCAACACCGAGAAGAAGGGAGAGAATGGCCCGCAGTCGTCTTTTCATTTTTTCCCAATTACCTTTCATATTTTTTACAACCGTCAGACTATTTCAGCCTATTATTGATTATACCGGATTTTCCGCTGCTTTACAAGACAATCTCAACAAAGACTGAGGACAAATATTGCGGATATTTTTATCCGTTTTTTTGTCTTTTTTGAAAAATCAGATTTTGGCAAATCCTTCGGAAAGGCAAAATCCGAATTACGGATTATCAATTATTTAAGGAAAACGAAAATTTCTGCCAGATCCGGGTCAAACTGTTTTCCGGCTTCCCTGCAGATTTCCTCCAACGCCTCTTCGACGGTCAGCTTTTTCTTGTACGGCCGATCCTCAATCATAGCATCATAAGCATCGGCAACGGCAATAATCCGAGCATATAGAGGGATCTCCTCTCCTTTCAGCTGAAAGGGGTACCCTGTTCCATCCCAGCGTTCATGATGGTACAGACAGCATGACGCCATCACATCCCCTATATCCGGGCTGCTCTTCAACGCGCACACACACAGCTTTTCCTTCACCATACCGGCACCGAGCACGGTATGAAGGCGGGCAAGCTTTCTTTCCTCATCGCTGAAAACGGCAGGACTTAACCACAATTCATCAACGATTGCCGATTTCCCGATATCATGATACCGACCGAGAAAGCCGGCATGATCATAACCGGGCAGATCCCATTGCAAAAAAAGTCCTTTTCTCTGAAGTTGCCGGATTCTTTCAACCATAATCCGGACATACTTTTCAACATCCTTCCCATGTTCTTTGAGAAACTGCGGCAGTCTATCAAAATATGTTTCCAGTGCATCCATGCTGTACTGCATATTTCTCCTCCTGTCTTCAAACGGAATCAATTCCACTGAAATCCACCATAGCACAATCCCGGAATTCTGTTTGCCAATCCATAACGAAGTTTCCTGTTTTATAAAAAGAAACAGGGGCCCGTCATCACGCTCATTTCATGCGCTTGAATTTATAATAAAACAATATACCATGTTTTGGCAAAAAAATCAATATGGATTTTCATAAAAAAGCAAAAAATCCCCAATTTTTTTCACAGCTTTTTTTCATAAAAATATTTACAAATCCCTCCTTATCGTATAAAATATAGAATGTATAATTATGTTCGGAGAGGAACAAAAAATGCAGAAAGATCTGAAATACAAACGCATTCTGCTGAAACTGTCCGGGGAAGCGCTGTCTGCCGGGGCAGGCGGAATTCTCGATCACGCCTTTATCGGACGGATTGCCACTGTCGTGAAAAAGTGCACAGATTCCGGCGCGGAGGTTGCGATTATTGTCGGTGCGGGAAACATCTGGCGCGGCAGACAGGGGTTGGACATGGACCCGGTCCGTGCGGACCATATGGGTATGCTTGCCACCGCGATCAATGCCCTCGGACTTCAGGACGGCTTTGCTCACGCAGGAATCGACTGCCGTGTGATGACGGCGGTGGAAATGCCGCAGTTCGCGGAACTGTATGTACCGCGTAACGCCATTGCTCACCTTTCTGCGGGTAGAGTTGTGATCCTCGGATGCGGAACCGGACTTCCCTTTTTCTCCACAGATACGGCGGCTGCGCTTCGCGCTGCAGAGCTTAAGGCCGACATGATTCTGATGGCGAAAAACATTGACGGAATCTACACCGCAGATCCGAAGCTTGATCCGAGCGCACGCAAACTGAACAGAATCTCCTATGCTGAAATCATGGAGCAGAATCTCAGGGCAATCGACACAACCGCAACCGTATTCTGCCGCGAGCACGCCATTCCGTTGCTGGTTTTCGGTCTATCCGATCCGGAAAATATCTATCGCGCCGTCATGGGCGAAGAAATCGGTACCGTTGTTTACGAATCCAATCATTGATCATAAAAGGAGGAAACATCATGAGCTACGATACAAAAGAGCTGGAAGCGAAAATGAAAAAGACAATTGAGAATTATAAGGAGGAACTTGTCGTGATTCGTGCCGGCAGAGCAAATCCCGAAATTCTCAACCGGATCACCGCCGACTATTACGGGACACCGACACCGATTCCGCAGATGGCCCAGGTCAGTATGCCCGACGCGCGCACGCTTGCCATTCAGCCCTGGGACACGCAGTCCGCAAAACTCATTGAAAAGGCAATCCTTGCGTCCGACATCGGCATCACTCCGATCAGCGACGGAAGAATTATCCGCTTAACCTTCCAGCCGCCCACGGAGGAGCGCCGTCGCGAAATGCAGAAAGAAATTGCGAAGCTCGGCGAAGAAAAGAAAGTTGCCATCCGCAATATCCGGCGTGAAGGAAACGATAAGGCACAGAAGCAAAAGAAAAACGGCGAGCTGACCGAGGATGAGTTGAAAGCCGCAGAAAAAAGCATTCAGGACGTCACCGATAAATACATCAAGCAGGTCGACGAGCTTACGGCAGCAAAGAACAAAGAGATCATGTCCATCTGACAGCCGCAGGACGGGGCGGGAAATCCGCCCCGTTTCTCCATTTCATGACAATGCGCAGGGGGTATCGCAATGGGGATATTCAGAAAAAAAACAGTCTTGCCGGCAGCAGAGACACAATCCGTCAGGGAATCGCTGATTCTTGACGGGAAACTGCGTCACATTGCCTTCATTATGGATGGAAACGGCAGATGGGCCCAGCATCGCGGCAAGCAACGCCCCATGGGGCACGTCGAAGGAATGAAGACCTTTGACCGGATCATGAACCACTGTTCGGACCTCGGAATACCGCACGTAACCGTATATGCTTTTTCCACAGAAAACTGGAAGCGGCCGCAAGCGGAAATCGATACAATCATGCGCCTGCTTTCCTCCTACATTGACCGCGCGATCAATGAGCTGGAGGCGCACAGAACCGAGTATCATTTTATCGGAGACAAAGCCCCGCTCTCTCCGGCGCTCAGGGAAAAGGCAGAATACCTGGAACGGATATCAAAAGGGCTTCCGCTGACGCTGAATATCGGGTTAAATTACGGAAGCCATGCGGAGCTGGTGATGGCGTATAACCGGTTGCTTGCGGAAGGGAAAACCGAAGTAACCGAAGAAGATATCGCCGGAGCGCTTTACACCGCGCACAGTCCCTATCCGGATCTTCTCATCCGCACCGGAGGGGAATACCGGTTATCGAATTTCCTTCTCTGGCAGCTTGCGTATACAGAGCTGTATTTCACAGACATTCTCTGGCCGGATCTTACAAACGACCGGCTTGACGATATCATCCGCGAATTTCTGCATCGCCACCGTACCTACGGCGGCGTAAAAAAAGGCACATAAGGAAGAACCCGCCATGTTGAAAAGAATTATTACCGGGACTTGTCTCGTCCTTTTTCTGCTGATTCCCTCTTTTTTGTTCATGGACACCCTGTTTCTGCCCGCTATGCTGGCACTTCTCAGTGCCATCGGCGTTTTTGAGATGCTGCGGTGTATCGGTCAGCAGAAAAACTATCTTCTTGCGATTCCGGCCTATCTTGTTGCCCTTGCCGCCCCCTTCGGTGCTTACTATGCAGATATTCAGAAGCAATTCTTCCCCGCCGCGCTGATTACCGTTGTTCTTTCCATGTTTTTTCTGCTTTCCCTCTGCGTTTTTCTGCCGGAAAAGAATACCCCGAACAGCGTTGCTCTTACCTTTCTGCTCTGTACTTATGTTGTGGTCGGTTTCTGTTCTGTCGGATTTCTCGCGAAAAACGAGGACGCAAAGCTGATTTATCCGATGATTTTTCTCGGCTCCTTTGTTACCGACGTCTTTTGCTACTTTACCGGTATCCTGTTTGGCAAGCACAAGCTCATTCCCCGCATTTCCCCCCATAAAACAATCGAGGGCTCAATCGGGGGAACGGTTTGCTGTATGTTCGCCTTCCTCCTTTACGGATTTGCCATCTCCCGCTTTTTTGACTGCAAAGCGGATTATTTTGCTCTTGCCGTCACCGGTTTTATCCTTGCACTGATTTCTCAGCTCGGAGATTTAATCGCATCTTCCGTTAAACGCTGCTTCGGTGTAAAGGATTACGGAAAGATTTTCCCCGGTCACGGAGGAGTAATGGACCGTTTTGATTCTTTCATTGCGGTTGCCGGCTTTCTTGCGATTATCAGCACACAGCTGAAAATCGACTTTTTCCATTGAACGGAGATTGGATGCCATTCGTGCATCCGGGGTATTCTATTATGTTGAAAACAGCTATTCTCGGTTCCACCGGCTCTGTCGGCACGCAGGCGTTGGAGGTTGCCCGCGCACATCCGGGAATCCGCGTCACCGCGCTGACCGCTCACCGGAATGTTCGGAGAATGGAAGCACAAATCCGGGAGTTTTCGCCCGAGTTTGCTGCTTTGGAAGATGAGGACGCCGCATGCGAGCTTGCGCTGCGAATTCGTGACACGGACACAAAAGTTCTCGCAGGCAGACAGGGTGTGACGGAATTGATTGCCCGCTGCGGAGCAGAAACCTTTGTCAATTCGGTTACCGGGTTCGACGGACTGCATTCCACACTTGCTGTTATCCGGCAGGGAGCGCGTCTGGCCCTTGCAAACAAGGAATCCATCGTTGCCGCCGGTGAACTTGTCCTTCCGATGGCCAAGGAAACCGGAGCGGAAATTCTTCCGGTCGACAGTGAGCATTGCGCAATTCATCAATGTCTTCGCTGCGGTACACATGACGAGGTTAAAAGCCTGATCATCACAGCGTCCGGCGGTCCTTTCCGCGGCTTTACGCAGCAACAGCTGGAGCAGGTTACCCTTGAACAAACCCTGCACCATCCGACCTGGTCCATGGGCAGGAAAATCACGGTTGACAGCGCTACTCTGATGAACAAGGGCTTTGAGGTAATTGAAGCAGCACATCTTTTTGCCCTCGATGCAGACCGGATCCGTGTCGTTGTGCATCCGGAAAGTATAATCCATTCCATGGTAGAATATATTGATCATGCAATCCTTGCCCAGATGTCGGTTCCGGACATGCGCCTCTGCGTCCAGTACGCACTGACCTTTCCCTCCCGCTTGGAAGGACTGACCGCACCGCTTGACCTGACCGCAGTCGGCAGTCTCCGCTTTGAAAAACCGGACACGGAATGCTTTCCGCTGCTTCCGCTCGCCTTTCGCGCCCTGCGCGAGGGAGGTACTCACCCGGCTGTTCTCAACGCTGCCAATGAAATAGCAGTAGGAGCCTTTCTGCGCGGAGAACTGTCCTTCCGCGGCATAGCAGAGCTTGTTCTGCGTGCCTATGAAGATACACCGGACTTTCCTCTCACGGTTGAAGGTATCTGTGAGGCAGACGGCGCCGCGCGGGAAACGGCGGAGCGCCTTGCCGAATCCATGAAAAAATAGAAAAGAGAGCAAAATGATTTTTCTTTATATTCTTTTGGCGGTTCTGATTTTCGGAGTGCTGGTGATCGTGCATGAGTTAGGACACTACGCTTTCGCGCGGCTCTTCAAAGTCAGCATCAATGAGTTTTCGATCGGCATGGGTCCGAAGCTTCTTCAGCGCAAAGCAAAAAAGACCGGTATTCTCTGGTCCCTGCGTCTGTTGCCTATCGGCGGCTATGTCAGTATGGTCGGGGAGGACGGAGAAACCGATGATCCCAATGCCCTTCAGCGCAAACCCGCCTGGCAGCGGCTCATCATTATGGCTGCCGGCGGTCTGACCAATATTTTGATCGGCTTTCTGCTGATGGTTGTACTCATCGTTTCCACACGGAATCAGCTCGGCTCAACCGTAATTGCGGAATTCCGTCCCCCGGAAGGAACGGAAGTTGCCGCTTCCGAAGCGGCAGGACTGCAAATAAACGACCGCATTGTGAAAGTAGGCAACGTCGGTGTACACACCTCAAACGATCTTCTTTATGAGATCATGCATCAAGGTTATCGTCCGGTGGATCTCACCGTGATCCGTTCCGGCGAACGTCTGGTAATCCGTGATGTGGAATTTCCCACCTTTACCGAAAGCGGAACTGTTTTCGGAGACTACGATTTTGCCGTTTATAAGGAAGAGGCAACCTTCGGTGCAATCGTAAAACACAGCTATTTCCGTTCTCTTTCTACCGTGAAAATGATCTGGGACAGTCTTGTTGATCTGCTCACCGGTCGTTACGGAATGGAGGCGCTTTCCGGGCCGGTCGGCGTGACTGAGGTCATTGTTGAAACCGCACAGTCCCGCCAGACAGCCAACCTTCTCTATCTTACCTGTGTCATTGCCATTAACCTCGGTGTTGTCAATCTTCTTCCCATTCCCGCTCTTGACGGCGGCAGAATTCTGTTCGTTCTCATTGAAATGATCTTCCGCAAACCGGTAAACCGCAAGGTGGAAGGGTATATTCACGGAGCCGGTATGCTTCTCCTGCTCGCGCTGATTGCCTTTATCACCCTGAAGGATATTATTAAACTGTTTTAGCGGAGGTTCCTATGTCTTCCTATCCGCGCAGAAGAAGCCGCGCTGTTTGTGTCGGCTCCCTTACCATCGGCAAAGACGCCCCGATCCGCGTTCAGTCGATGACTAACACCGACACACTTGACCGCGAGGCAACGCTCCGGCAGGTCAGGGAGCTGACAGCCGCAGGCTGTGAGATTATCCGAATTACGGTTCCGACCCCGGAAGCAGCACAAACAATCGCTTATATTAAAAAAGAAGGGATCCTCACCCCGCTTGTTGCCGATATTCACTTTGATTATCGTGCCGCGCTGGCCGCGATTGACGCAGGGGCAGACAAGATCCGCATAAACCCGGGAAACATCGGCGGCAAGGACCGCGTGAAAGAGCTGGCCGGTGCCGCCCGCAGCGCCGGCGTTCCCATTCGCATCGGCGTCAATTCCGGCTCTTTGGAACGCTCCCTGCTGGAGAAATACGGTGCTCCGACTCCCGAAGCACTTGTTGAGAGCGCGCTGTATCATGCCTCGCTGCTGGAGGAGTTTGCTTTTTCCGATATCGTGATTTCCCTGAAGGCGTCTGATGTCATGACGACAATCAAGGCAAACCGTCTTCTCGCGGAGAAATGCGACTACCCGATCCATATCGGTGTCACCGAGGCGGGAGGAGAACGTTCCGGTCTGATCAAAGGGGCAATCGGAATCGGAACGCTACTGGCCGAGGGGATCGGAGATACTGTCCGCGTCTCGCTTACCGCAGACCCGTTAAGGGAAGTCGATGCCGCCTATGCGATTCTCAACGCCGTCGGGCTTTCCGCCCGTCCCGCGCTGAATATCGTTTCCTGTCCGACCTGCGGAAGAACGCGTATCCCGCTTATTTCTCTGCTCGGTGAGCTTGAGAAAGCGGTAGACCGCGCTGGACTGAAAGATACTCCGATCACAGTCGCGCTCATGGGCTGCGCCGTCAACGGTCCCGGAGAAGCCAGGGAAGCGGATGTCGGCATTGCAGGAGGGGATGGAGATGCCCTTCTCTTTTACAAGGGGAAACCGGCAGGAAAAATCCCGCAGAACGAGATTATTCCCCGCCTGATCGCAGAGATTTCCCGTTTTTCTTCAGGAAGAGAAAAGCAGGAAAAAAACAATCCAGCCTGATTTTCCCCGCAACGGGCCGATACCGCCGCGGGGATTCTCTCTTTTGCGAAGAAGCCTTTATAAAAACAGGAGGAGCCTCCCGAAAGGAAGCTCCTCCTGTTTTCGTTTAAGTCTGTTCCTTTATTTTCCGAACATGATCTTCTCACTGTCGAACATTTTTGTCAGCAGATAAATGAGAAGCACAAGGCAAAGTGCATTCGTGGCACAGGTCACGGCAATATGGAGCGGATTCATTGAGAAGGAGAAAATGGCTGCCATAGACTGTACGCTGTTGTAAAGCGGAATGAAATAATAGCCCATTCCGGTTTTTGCTTTCCCAAACATGGCCAGAACGCCGAGAAGCATGGTCAGAACCATCAACGGGGAAAGCGTAGTTGACGCTTCCTTCACGCTGCGGGCATAAGCAGAGATGCAGGAAATAATCGCCACCAAAAGCAGCACGGTCGACAGGATCACACAGCCAAGGGCGAGATAATCGGAGACACGGTAAGACGCGGCGCCCATATCAATTCCGCTTCTCTCCATATTCATCAGCTTTGGAAGAGAGAGCACGGTTCCCACCGTGCTGGAAATCCCGGAAAGCATGGCAATAATACCAAGGCTGAAAACCTTTCCGAGTGCAAGCTCTGAACGGCGAAGCGGTGTGACAAGGAGCGTTGCAATGGTTCCGCGCTCCTTTTCTCCCGCAATTGATTCAGGGGCAACCGCCATACATCCGGAAAACATGAACATCATCAGAAGCATCGGCATCATCATGGAGAAAATCTGCCCAACGGTCGCCTTCGCGGTGGCAAGATCTTCAGGGGGGCCGTCATAAATCTTCAGAAGACTGTCCTTATATCCGTCAAGAACCGCGGATGCAGCGCTGTAAGCGGCGGCGGACTCGGTTCTGGCAGAATTAAAACAGATCTTAATTTGACCGGAAACATCCTCTTCCGGGACGGTTCCGGAAAATAATTTATCGGCATTCTCCCCGAACACAAGCAGAAGATCCGCTTCCTCGTTCCGGATTTTATCCTTATAGGTCTCCACCTCGGTGCTGTCAATGGGGTCAAAGGAAAGAGAGGCAGCCTCAAACAGCTGACGGGCCCCCTCAGGCATGTTGACGGCAGCGCAAACGGGAATGTAGTCCTCATCAGGAGCAAAGAGGCTGCCCATCGCACCTCCCATGAGGGAATAGAGCAGATAGATCATCAGACCGGGCAGCAGAATCGTTGTCAGTACCAGGCGTCTGTCCCCGAAAAAGCGGGAAAACTCCTTGCACATCACCGCGCGGATGTTGCTTTTCTTCTTCATTTCTTTTTCTCCTCCGATGCGTCATACAGCTCGAAGAAACGATCCTCAAGCGTCTGATTTCCGCAAAGCTCCGGCAAAGTGCCGCACGCAGCCAAGCGTCCTCCGATAATCACTCCCACACGGTCGCAGATCTTTTCCGCAAGGCTGAAAATATGAGTGGAAACGATCACGGTCTTATGCTCCTGCTTAAGATCCAGAAGAAAATCGGTCACGGTTTTGGCCGTGATAATATCGAGACCGTTTGTCGGTTCATCGAAGATAATCACATCCGGAGAATGGACGAGGGAAATGACAAGAGAAGCACGCTGCTTCATGCCGGTTGAGAGATTCGCAACCTTAATGCCGGCAAATTCGTTTATGCCGAAACGCTCGAAAAGCTCTTTTTTCCGTTCGCGTGCCATGTCCTGCGGCACCCCGTGCAACTCTGAAAAAAAGTCGTAAAGATAATCCGGAGTAAAGAAGTCCTCAAGCTTCAGCTCGCTTGTCAGAAATCCGATTTTTGAGCGAACCGCCGCAGGATCGGAAACAATGCTTGAACCGTCAATCCGTGCATCACCGGAGGTTGGCTTGATCAGGGTGGCAAGCATACGCAGGGTTGTGGTTTTTCCGGCTCCGTTCGGACCGAGCAAACCGAAAACCTCCCCCTCTTTAGCGGTAAAAGAAAGACAGTCGACAGCGGTAACAGTCTTTTTGTCCGTATGGTCGAGCTTTCGCTGTTTCGCGGACAAAGAGAAAACTTTGGTCAACTCCCGTACCTCAATCAGCTCCTTCATGTCCATCACCTCAGTTTTTCAAACTATGAATGGGGGCAGGAATTCTGCCTCCGCGTGCGATGAATTTTGCTGCGGAAGGGGTACGCAAGGGCATAATCGGTGCGTGTCCGAGCAATCCTCCGAATTCTACCGAATCCCCGACTCCCTTCCCGGGAGCGGGAATGACACGAACCGCTGTGGTTTTGGTATTGACGACACCGATTGCGATTTCATCGGCGATCAGTGCGGAAATTGTCTCTGCCGGTGTATCGCCCGGAACGGCAATCATGTCAAGTCCGACCGAGCAGACCGCCGTCATCGCCTCGAGTTTTTCAATCGAAAGCGCGCCGATCTCTGCGGCATGAATCATTCCGGCATCCTCGGAAACCGGGATAAAAGCCCCGGATAATCCGCCGACATGAGAGGAGGCCATCACGCCGCCCTTCTTCACGGCGTCATTGAGCAAGGCGAGCGCCGCGGTTGTTCCGTGTGTTCCGCAGACCTCAAGACCCATCGATTCCAATATGTAAGCAACCGAATCTCCGACCGCAGGAGTCGGGGCAAGAGAGAGATCCACAATTCCGTAAGGGATACCGAGTCGCTTAGACGCCTCATAGGCAACAAGCTGCCCGACACGGGTAATTTTGAATGCAGTCTTCTTGATCACATCGGCAAGCTCGTCAAAGCTGCAGTCCCCTGCCCGCGCAATCGCATGAGCCACAACACCGGGACCGGAAACGCCGACATTGATCGCCGTATCGGGCTCGCCCATGCCGTGAAATGCGCCCGCCATAAACGGATTGTCCTCAGGCACATTGGAAAAGACGACAAGCTTCGCGCATCCGATTCCGTCGCGGTCGGCAGTCCGTTCTGCTGTCGCCTTGATAATTCTTCCCATCTTTGCAACCGCATCCATGTTGATGCCCGCCTTGGTAGAGGCAACATTCACAGAGGAACAGACAATCTCCGTCTCGGACAGCGCCTCCGGAATCGCATCAATCAGGGAAGCGGCTCCGCGGGTCATTCCCTTCTGCACCAAAGCACCGAAGCCGCCAACGAAATTAACACCGACAGCGCGGCCTGCGCGATCCAGTGTCTTTGCCAGCTCCACACAGTCCTCCGGAGACGCGGAGCCGCAGACAAGGGAAATCGGGGTAACGGAGATCCGGCGATTCACAATCGGAATACCGTACTCCTTTTCAATCCCCGCCGCGACCGGTACAAGGCGCTCGGCGGTATGGGTAATCTTATCATAGATTTTTGCCGAAAGCCGTTTGCGGTCATCCGACACGCAGTCCAAAAGAGAAATTCCGACCGTGACGGTGCGCACGTCGAGATTCTCTTCCCGGATCATATTAATAGTTTCCAAAATATCGCCGGTGTTGATCATATCTTCTCCTTAAATGTGATGCATCGCATCGAAAATATCCTCGTGCATGGCACGAATCTCCAGCCCCTTTTCCCTGCCAAGCACGGTCAGGGCATCAGCGAATTCGGAAAACGGACGGTTCAGCCCAGAAATCTCCACAAGCATGATCATGGCAAAATACTGATCCAGAACGCTTTGTGTGATTTCGGTGATATTGGCTCCGTATTCGGCGCACTTGCCGCTGACCGCGGCAATAATGCCGATCGTATCCTTCCCGATAACGGAAATGACTGCTCTCATGTTGTTCTCCTTTTCGGAAGTTATTTCAAAAGCACCGGTTCTGTACCGATACCTGTGATATCATAGGTAAACTGCTTTGTCTGCATCCGGACGATTGTTTTATCCGCCCGCAGGCTTTCATAGGACAAAAGGTATCCGCGGTCAATATCCAAAAGATAAACCTCCGTACGGTCAGAATACCCAAGCGTGATGCGCGCCATATTGACACTCTCCTGACGGAGGGATTCGAGGGTACAGGTCTGCACTGTGCCGAATTTCCATTCGGACGGCGAGCCGTCCTTGAAATTGATAACAAAATTAACAAGATCCAGTGCGGATACCGTTCCGGTCATTTGTTCAAAATAGGAGGAAGCCGTCACTTCCTGAGCAGCTCTCACCCCGGAATCGGCGTCGGCAAACTCTGCCTGTCCTTTGCTGTACAGAATTTCCCGTATGGTTACACCGTTTCTGGTAACCAGCAAATGAAAATCCGCATTCCGGCGAAGAACACTGAAGCTTTCCGCCGCAACTGTCGTATCCCCATACGTGATTGTATACTCGTGGAGATAACTGTTGCTGAGGGTTCCCGTCGCAAGAATGTGGCGGATTGCCGAAGGGGCAAGAGCCTCATAGCTGACCGTTTCCTGCGCGTCGACCCCGGCAAGCCGATCCAGCAAAGCGGAAACCTCTCCGCTGTCTTCCGGCACCTCGGAGGAGTGACTTTCCCCAAAGGGAAGTGTCACGATTCCGGCAGAGGATAACCCCCAAATTCCAAGGAAAAGCAGAACAAGCATTCCCAGAACAATCGGGATAAAAGAGAGAAAAGTACTTCCTTGAATCTCCTTGTCGCGCATAGCTTTGCCTTTCCGGCCCCTCACGGTGCCTGTCCGTCCGGATTCTGCGGAGATTTCTGAGAGAGTTTCTCCGTATCCTCAGAGACTATATCCTCCGGATGCGGATCGATATTCTCAAGACCGGTCAGGCTCCGGAGCGCCTTATTCTTCATAATAAAGTAGAGGACAATATACAGCCCGACTGCTGCCGTGATCAGGCACAAAGCGGGCAGGTGAGACTCCTCGGTCAGCAGAACGGCGGCAATGCCAAGCAAGCCGCTGATCGAATAAAGAATCCGCACGCTTTGCTTATGACCGAAGCCCATATCGACAAGACGATGATGCAGGTGCCCGCGATCCGCCGAAAAGGGATTTTTCCCCCGCACGATACGCCGGACAACGGCAAAGCAGGTGTCAAAAAGAGGCAGCCCGAAAATAGACAGCGGGATCAAAAAGGACAGAACCGCGTGAACCTTGAAGACGCCGCCGATCGAAAGAACGGAAAGCGTATATCCGAGGAACAGCGATCCGGTGTCCCCCATGATAATCTTCGCAGGGTTTGCATTAAAAGGGAGAAACCCGATACAGCTTCCCGCAAGCAATGCGGCCAGCAGCGCATAATAGGTGTTGCCGTTCAGCAGGGTAACCATCGCAAGAGAGATTGAACCGATCATCGAAACACCGCAGGCAAGCCCGTCCAAACCGTCGATCAGATTTACCGCATTGGTCAGCGCAACAATCCACAGGACCGTGACGGGAATGCTCCATCCGCCGAGCGGGGTCGGGACGCCGCCCCAGTTAAAAAAGGAGATCCGCACGCCGAGACAAACGGGGATAAAGGAAACAGCGATCTGAACCAACGCCTTCATCCATGCTTTAAGGGCAAAAACATCATCGAAAATACCGAGCAGAACCAGAATCACTCCCCCAATCCAAACGGCAACAAGATCGTGCGTCAGATCGCAGAAAACAAGCGTCGAAATGAAAAAAGCAAAAAACATGGCAAGACCGCCGATTCGGGGAATCGGATTCCGATGCATGCGCCTGCCGTCCTTCACGCGGTCCACCGCATTAATCTTAAAGGCAAGCACGCGCACAGCCGGCGTTGCAGAAAATGCGAGCAGAGCTGCACAAACGACAGCGGCCACGGCATAAATCCATTCGGTTGAGATCATCATTCGGAATCCTTTCAGCGGGGCAGCTCAGTAAACCCCATTTTTCTTTTGACCTTTGCGAGCGTTCTGCGGGCGGCATGGGAGGCGCGCTCTGCGCCCATACGCATCACGCTCTCAAGATATCCTTTGTCCGCCATCAACCGTTTATACTCTTCCTGCACAGGGGTAAGGGTATCCGCACACAGCTCCCCGACAGCAAGCTTGAAGTCTCCATAGCCCCTTCCGGCGAACTCCCGCTCCACCTCTTCCGGCGTCTTTCCGGAAAGCACGGAATAAACCGTGATCAGGTTGTTGATCCCGTCCTTGCCTTCTCCGCGGACAATCTCGCTGCCCGAATCGGTCACGGCCCGGCGGAATTTGCGAATCACAGCATCGCGCGGGTCAAGAATATACACAGTCGCATTCACGTTCTCATCCGATTTCGACATTTTCTGGGTCGGCTCTGCCAAGGACATGATTTTCGCCCCGTTTTCGGGAATATAGCCCTCAGGCATCCGGAAGGTTTCTCCATAAAGATTGTTAAAGCGAGCCGCGATGTTGCGCGCCAGCTCCAGATGCTGTTTCTGATCCATACCGATCGGAACAATATCCGTCTGATACAGGAGAATATCCGCCGCCATCAATACAGGATAGGTAAAAAGCCCTGCATTGACATTATCGGAATGCTTGCGGCTTTTATCCTTGAACTGCGTCATACGGGAAAGCTCCCCGAACATTGTGTTGCAGCCAAGCAACCAGGAGAGCTCCGTATGTTCATGCACATGGGACTGTACATAGAGCGTGTTCTTTTCCGGGTCGAGCCCGCATGCCATGTAAAGTGCCAGCGTCTCATAGGTATGCCGCCGCAGCTCAGCGGGAACCTGGTGAACCGTAACCGAATGCAGATCGGCAACACAGTAATAACAGTCACCAAGCTCCGAGAAGGTTCCGAAATTCCGGAGCGCACCGAGATAATTTCCGATCGTCAGGTTTCCGGACGGCTGAATGCCGGAATAAACGATCTTTCTTTTTTCATTGTTTACCATGCTGTTTTCCATCTTGGCTTTTCCTTTCGTCAGTCAAAAAGCTCATGTGCGACGCCGCCGATCAGCTCCGCGCCGCGCAGAATCTGCTCGTCACTCGGGGTGGAGTAGTTCAGACGGAAGCCGGAGGAAGGCTTTGCGGGGTCGCAGTTAAAGGTAACACCGGGCACAACCGCCACCTTGCGGCGCATACACTCCGCGGCAAACGGCGCGCTGTCCGCACCGTCCGGCAGCATCCCCCAAAGGAACAGACCTCCCTGCGGGCGGGTAAAGCGGATGCATTTCGTGAGAAAGCGATCGAGAGCCGAAAGCATCAGCGCGGACTTCCGCCGATAAAGAGCGCGGATTTCTTCGATATGCGCATCCAGATCGCATTCGGTCATGTATTTGTGGCAAAGCATCTGAAAGAAAATATTCGTATGAACGTCTTCACTCTGCTTCGCTACGGTCATTTTCGATACAATCCGACTGTCGGCAATGACAAAGCCGACCCGCATCCCGGCAGAAAGAATCTTCGAGAAAGAGGAGCAGTAAATCACCCGTCCGTCCTCATCCAGGGATTTCAGAGTAGGCAGCTCCTCTCCGCCGAAACGCAGTTCTCCGTACGGATTGTCCTCAAAAATAACGATATCATGCTTTGCGGCAACGCGAAGAATCGCCTTCCTTTTTTCAAGGGAAGTTGTGATTCCGCAGGGGTTGTGAAAGGTCGGAATCAGATAGAGCAGTTTCGCATTCGGGGTATCCCGGAGAACCCGATCCAGCTCATCGGGGTCGATGCCGTCCTCCCGCAGCGGGACGCCGACCGTCTCCGCTCCGCAGGAGCGGAACGCATTCAGTGCGCCGATAAAGGTCGGATCTTCGCAGAGGACAGCGTCCCCCTCGTTGGTGAAAACCTTTGCCGCCAATTCAATTCCCTGCTGTCCGCCGCTGACAATCAGAACCGCATCGGGTTCCCGCAGAACCCCGAAGCGCTCCTTCTGGCGCTTTGCAATCGCGTCACGCAAAGGGGCATAGCCCTCCGTGATGCTGTATTGCAGGGCAGAAACCGCGTTCTGATCGAAAATGTCCTCGGAAAGACGCTTCAGCTCCGCAACAGGAAAGGATTCCGGAGAGGGATTCCCTGCCGCAAAAGAGATTACTTCCGGATCAACAAGCGATTTGAACATCTCTCGGATGGCAGAAGGCTTCAGATTTTTGATTTTATCGGAAAAATTATAATTCATAAATCATCACTCCGTTTCTTTTTCTGCTTACGGAAGAGAGAGTTCCACAGAATCTGTCGGCGCCTCGGCGGCATAAATCAGCATACTGCCGTACGGCATGTCACAGGATGGATCTGCATCTCCAAAATATACATCAAGATAAAGATAATTGCATTGGGTTGCGTCAATACCGTCAAAAACAAGACGGCGGTAGCTGTAAATCAGCTTATGGCAATAACTCCCCTCCGTCAGCGTGTAAACCGTTCCTGCGTCATCGCGCAAATAAAAACAGAAACGTTCGTCTGTTCCTTCAGGAGAAAGGGCCAGCCCGAAATCCGCGGCAATATCCTGAAGCGTGCTGTCATTGTAGCGAAGCGCCACCTGCACCTCCTTTATCTCCGGGATCGCAAGAAAATGGTTAAAAAAGAAGTGTCCCTTGTCCTTATTATCATAGGGTGTGATCGGCTTCTGCGTAAAGCCGCTGAGTGTACCCGACGCCGTGCGCAAAGCGGCACTGTTATAGACCTCCTTGACCTCAGCCGGCCACCAGGAGGCCAAAGCGATCCGTGCAATCAACATGCCGCAGACCAGAAATATTCCGCAAACAACAACGATTTTCAATATTTTCTGCATAAATCCCCCTCAATGGCACGCAAGCCAGGTATTTCCCGTTCCGCTCTCCGCCGGGAGCGGAACCGTAAGCTTGACCGCGTTTTCCATCTCCTCGGCAAGGATCTTTGCCGCAAGATCAATATCTGACGCCGGTGCCTCCGCGAGCAGCTCGTCATGAACCTGAAGCAGAAGGCGTGCCGTGGGCAGCTCACGCTCGAAGCGGCGCGTCACCCGGATCATCGCCAGCTTGATGATATCGGCAGCGCTTCCCTGGATCGGACTGTTCATCGCAACCCGCTCCCCGAAAGCCTGAAGATTACGGTTGCCGGACTTCAGCTCGGGAATGGAGCGCCGACGTCCGAATACGGTTGTAACATAACCGTTCTCCCGAGCCTGCGCAACAATCTCCTCGAGATACCGGCTGACGCCCGGAAAGCGCGCCTTGTAGCTGTCGATATAAGAGCGTGCCTCCCGCCGGGAAATATGAAGATCCTCGGAAAGAGAAAATTCCCCGATACCATAGATAATTCCGAAGTTGACCGCCTTGGCACGCTTCCGCAGCTCCGGCGTTACCAGTTCCTCCGGCACACCGAAAACGGCAGCCGCCGTGGAAGTATGGATATCTTCCCCGGACAAAAACGCATTTTTCAGGTTTTCATCCCCGCTGATATGTGCCATGAGTCGCAATTCAATCTGTGAGTAGTCGGCATCCGCCAGAAGATAGCCCTCAGTCGGAATAAAAAACCTTCTCAGCTCCCTGCCGAGTTCCGTGCGAATAGGAATATTCTGCAGATTCGGATCGGTCGAGGAAAGCCGGCCGGTCGCAGTAACACTCTGATGGAAGGTGGTATGCACACGCCCGTCCTCATCCGCTGCATGACACAGCCCCTCCACAAAGGTCGAATTCAGCTTGGTCACATGGCGATATTCCAGGACAAGCGAAACGATCTCATTCTCCGGTGCGAGCTTTTCCAATACATCGGATGCAGTAGAGTAGCCGTTCTTCGTCTTTTTCGGCGCCTTCAGCTTCATCTCATCAAACAGAACCGTTCCGAGCTGCTTTGGGGAATTGATGTTGAATTCCCGTCCGGCAAGAAAGCAGATGCGCTTCTCAAGATCCCCCGCATAAGCTGAGAGGTTTTTCCCGAAAGCGGTCAGCCCCGCGATGTCGACCCGGGAACCGATCTGCTCCATCTCATAAAGAATCTCTGCAACGGGAATCTCTATATCGGTCAGCAGGCTCAGGGCCCCGATTTTCTCAAGTTCTGCGCGGAGTGTTTTTTCCAGTTCGGACAGATAGACGACCGCGCATCCGTCGGACGGCGGATACTTTGCCGCAAGCGCGTCAAGCGAGTAATCCGATGCGGCGGGATCAAGAATATATGCCGCCAGCATGGTATCAAACACACAACCGCGCACGCGGGTGTGCAGTGCCGTGCAAAGCGCCTTCAGATCGTGGCAGATCAGCCGGCAACTGCCGTCAAATAGCGGAGCGGCATCCGGAAGGACATCCTTTGTCAGGATCCGGCATATACCGTCTGTTCTTACGGCAAGCGAACCGTCCTGCAGGAGAAACAGAACGCTGACTCCGGTGCGGGCAGCGGCCAGAACATCAGACGGTGACGTGCATACAGCGTCCGCAGGGGGCTCCAAAGAAAGCTTGTCCGCGTGGAGCGCAAGTCTCTCGGTAAGCTTGACAAAGCCCAGCTCAGAGAAAATTCTGCGCAGAGCGCGGTCATCCCGCTTGACACGCTCCGCATCCGCAAGCGAGAAGCCAAGTGCGGCATTCCGGTCAATTGCCGCAAGCGTCCGGGAAAGATAGGCGGATTCCCGCCCAGCAGTCAGCTTTTCCTTCTGACCCGCAGGAATATCCCCGGCAGAGGGGAGCGCGGCATAAAGCGCATCCAGGGTTCCATAGGAGGAAATCAGCTTCAGCGCGGTTTTCTCCCCGATTCCCGGAACGCCCGGAATGTTGTCGGAGGAGTCCCCCATCAACGCCTTTACATCAACAAACCGATCCGGAGATACGCCGTACCTTTCCGTAAAGGCAGGAATGTCCATTACTGCCGTTTCCCGGTTTCCCGCAAGCAGAACGGTCGTGCGGTCATCGATCAGCTGAAGGCTGTCGCGGTCTCCCGTAAGCAGATAGGTCAAATAATCCCCGCGCTCCCCCGCCTCTCGGGCAAAGGTTCCGAGAATATCATCCGCTTCAAACCCGGGGCACTCGGCGACATAGAAACCGAGGGCCCGCAGGCAGTCCTTTGCGACAGGAAACTGCGCAAGCAGCTCCGGAGGAGCCGGACGACGCCCGGCCTTATAGGCATCATACATCTGATGCCGGAAGGTCGGTGCTTTGACGTCAAATGCCGCAACCGCGGTATCCGGAGCCAAAGCCTCCCATTGGGACAAAACCGAGTTGAGAAGGCCGAAAACCGCATTGGTGGGCACCCCGGACGGGGACGTCAGCGGCGCGACAGCGTAAAACGCGCGGTTCAGGATGCTGTTTGCGTCGATAACAAGCAGTTTCTTCATCTTTTCCTCCGTTTCGAGTTACAAAATCCCCATATGTCCGGAATCAGGCGTTGCTTCCGGTCTCATTCTCTTTTTCTGCTTCCGGCGGATTGCCTCCGCGGCGCATCGTCAGAAGAAGAACCGCTGTATAAAGGGAAAAAGCAATCATCAGAATATCAAAAATCACATGGATCAGCAATGCATCTCTGCGGACCAGAAACCAAACCAGACCGGGAACGCCCGAAAACAGACCGAGGGTAATCACACCGAGTCCGGAAACCGCAAACAAAGTCGGATGGGGGATTGTACCGAAAAACCGACAGCGCAGGACAAGGAAAAGCGCACAGATGCAGGCAGCCAGCGTAAAGATCGGCTTATTCGGGCAGTTGATCACAAGCGTTTCATCAAAATACACCTCAAAGCAGAGCAGCACAAGCGCAGCAGCCGGAACAAGCGCAGCAAGCGCGCGTCCGTAACGGATGCCGGAAACCGGCAGTACCGCATCGGTCAGCGTAACAAGAGCGGCCAGAACCGAAAAGACCGCGGTCACAATCGCAAGATTCCTGTTAACCGTGCCGCTGCTGCGCAGAGAAGACTGTTCAAACATCACGGCAATCCAAACGCACGCCATCAGCAAGGAAGGAAGGACAGCCGAAATTCCTGTGGAAAAAGGGGAAGAATTCGCCAACACAGGGGACAGCCGAAGCGCCGTCCAAACAGAAAGCAAAAGGCCAAGCAAAACCGTCAGCCACATAAAATACGGCACAATTCCCGGCTCTGCGGCGTCATAATAGCCGCTTTGCGGGTTATAACAATTGAACAGGAGAAAACAACGCAGCAAAGCGGCAATCAAGCCGAAAACCGCTGCCGCCGCTACGGGGATTCCAAGGCGGAGTCCGACCCGGGTTCCGGGTGCCGGCATGTTCTCCGCTCTTTCAGTAGACGTGTTTTTTTTCAGTATCATGACCTTCCCTCGTACGATTTCTATTCTTTCACTCTTTTGCCAGATTTATAACGGGAATCCCCTCTCGGCGGGCATAAGTCACGGTGTAAAAAGTACCGCCGTGAGGATGTGTCAAATAGGCGATACACACACAGGAAGCATCGACAAGCTGACGATTACGTGTCAGCATACAGTGCTCCGTATAAGCCTCGCTTGCATAACTGACGGCATCAGCAGCGCGAAGGATTTCCTCATAAACGTGCCGATCAGAGATGCTCCAACGCTCAGACTGCGCAGGATACGGCAGAAACAGAAGCAAACGGATGCGCGAATCGGTACGGCGTGCCTCCAGCACACACTGTGCCGCCAGCGTGTCAAAGCCGAGTGCTCCGCCGCAGCAAAAGCAGAAAACACCGTCCGCCGTCAAACGCATAATGCTTTCTAAGATTCGTGCGCGCAGCCGGTCCCGTTCCGATGAGGGAATCACACGGTGTCCGGTAAAGCAGCAGGAAACCTCTCTCCCGCTCTTCCGTCCCGCGGCTTCCGCGCTCACGGCAGCCCCACGACACTCATCATAGTGCCGCGCCTCCCGCCGCTTGCGCGGTGCGAATAAAACAAATCTCCCCGACAGTGTGTACACAGCGGACAAACATCAATATGCTCCGGAAGAATCTCTGCGGAAAGGAGAAGCAAACGATTTGCCTCCTTCAGATCGCAGAGAAACCTTCCCTCCCCGTTTTCGCGAAACGCCGCTAACGGAACTGCTCCCAAGCGGCTTTCCGCCGCCCGGCGCACCTCTGCTCCAACCTCATAGCACGGCCCCGAGATGGCAGGACCGATAGCGGCGAGGATATTTTCCGGTCTGCTTCCGAGCTTGCAAAGAGCGGCAACAGCGGCAGGAACAATCCCCGCAAAAGTCCCCCGCCACCCGGCATGGAGCGCGGCGGCAGCCCGGCACACCGGATCATATAACAGAACCGGAACACAGTCTGCGGTTTTGACCGCGGCAAACACGCCGGATTCAGTGAGAAGATAACCGTCCGCTGTCTCCCTGCTCTCCCAGAGCACTCCCTCTCCCGCTCTGTCTGCCGTTACCGGAAGAATCCGGTCGGAATGCACCTGCGGAAGGGAAACAAGCTGCTCGGGTCGGAACCCGACAGCTTCACCGAATCGGCGGATATTTTCGAGGACTGTCCCGTCGTCATCTCCCCTGCCGCGGGACAGATTGAGTGACGCGGTATGCTCCGCGGTACTCACCCCTCCGACACGGGTGGAAAAACCGTGCCGCACCTCGGAAAGCAGGGTGCTACGCAGAAAAACTATGCCGTTTTCCGCAGTCTGTAACAGGAACATGTGTATTACCTCACAGTCTGATCTGCCTGACCGGCTTCAGGGCACTCCCTTCCGGAAAGGAACGCACCTCCGCAAAGGCAAAAAATCCGGTTCCGTCAAACAGAAGAACCCGCGTGTTCTCCGCAAGGTCCGTCCCGATCTTTTTCTGATAAATCTCGCTGCCGTTTTTTGCAAGCGCAGCAAAAAAATCCGTGAGAACCACGCGCGGCAATTCAGGGAAAGCATCTTCAATCGGAAGAAGCGCTGCAAAACGTTCCTGCTCCGTCATGCTTTCGAGCCGCTCCAGGGTAACGCAGCGGGGGTCGGCCAAAGAAAGAGAACCGACATCTGTCCGCCGCAAGCGGCTCATCACCGCGCCGCAGCCGAGCGCAGCACCGATATCCGCACAGAGCGTACGGATATAGGTTCCTTTCGAACAAAGAACCGTAAGCGCATATTCCTCTTCGGTGATCCGCTGAACAGACAGAGAACGGATCCGGATTTCCCGTTTTTCACGTTCCACGGTAATTCCGCGCCGAGCCAGATCGACAAGCTTTTGTCCGTCCCGCTTCAGCGCGCTGTACATGGGCGGAACCTGACCGATGACACCGAGAAAGGTTTCCGCCGTTCTGTACACGGTTTCTTCGTCCGGTATCGGCGCTCCGGTCGGCACAATCGTCCCCCAGACATCCTCTGTATCGCTTGTCAGTCCGAGCCGGAAATGTGCCTCATAGCGTTTTTCCCCGTCCGCGAAGAACTCCGCCGCCTTTGCCGCACGCCCGACCAGCACGGTAAGCAGTCCGGTCGCCATCGGATCGAGGGTTCCGGCGTGCCCGACGCGCCGCAAACCGTAGAGGCGGCGGACACGTGCAATCACATCAAAGGAGGTAAAGCGCTCCGGCTTATCCAGCAGAAGTACGCCGCACGGCTCCGTGCTCTCGGGAATCAAGCGTCATCCTCACTCTTGGTTACAGCAATCGACAGCTCCTCCAGTCCCTTCGGATCCGCAGGCCCCGGTGCACCGGACATCAGCTCGGATGCATTCTGCACCTTGGGGAAGGCAATGACATCGCGAATATCCTCCTGTCCGAGCAGAAGCGTAACCAGACGGTCAAGACCGAAGGCCAGTCCCGCATGCGGCGGCACGCCGTAACGGAAGGCTTCAAGGAGGTATCCGAATTTCTCCTGGGCGTCTTCTCGGGAAATCCCGAGGATATCAAACATATGCGCCTGCAGGGCATTGTCGTGAATTCTGACAGAGCCTCCTCCGAGCTCAGTGCCGTTCAGCACAATGTCATACGCTTTTGCGCGGACTCTGCCGGGATCACTGTCAAGATACGGAAGGTCTTCATCCATCGGAGCCGTAAAGGGATGGTGCATCGCCGTAAAGCGTCCCTCTTCCTCGCTCCACTCCAGCAGCGGGAACTCGGTAACCCACAAAAAGCGGAAATCGGTCGGATCGAGAAGACCGAGCTTTTTGGCACACTGACGGCGCAGCGCGCCGAGGGAATCAAAGACAACCTGATTTTTGGCATCGGCAATGATCAGCAGGAGGTCACCCGGCTCCTCCCCGAGCGCGGCGGCAATCGCCGCGTTTTCCTCTTCCGTCAGGAATTTTGCGTAAGATGAGGAAATCTCCCCTGCTTCGGTATGCTTTCTCCAGGCAAGTCCCTTTGCCTTATAGGACTTGACGAACTCACCGAGCGCATCGATTTCCTTGCGCGGGAAGGCAGCTCCGCCCTTAACACAGATACCGCGAACCGAGCCGCCTGCTTCCAGGGCGCCGCGGAACACCTTGAATTCGGTACCGGAAAGAACGGAAGAAAGGTCATGCAGCTCAAAACCGAAGCGGATATCCGGTTTATCGGAGCCGTATCGCTCCATCGCCTCTTTCCAGGGCATGCGCGGGAAAGCATAATCCAGTTCCTTATGGAAAAATTCCCGGAAGAGATATTTGAGGAACCCCTCATGAACCTCCATCACATCGTTTGCCGTAGCAAAGGACATTTCGGTATCCAGCTGGGTAAACTCCGGCTGGCGGTCTGCACGCAGATCTTCGTCCCGGAAGCAGCGCGCAATCTGAAAATAGCGGTCAAAGCCCGCAACCATCAGCAGCTGTTTATAGAGCTGCGGTGACTGCGGAAGCGCATAGAATTTTCCCGGATGAACACGGGAAGGGACAAGATAGTCGCGCGCCCCCTCCGGCGACGGCTTGATCAGGCACGGTGTCTCAATATCAAGAAAACCGTTTTTCATATAATATTCGCGCGCAACACGGGTAATTTCACTGCGGGCGATGATATTGCGCTGCAGATCCGGGCGGCGCAGATCAAGATAACGGTAACGAAGACGGAGCTCGGGACGAACCTGGCTGTTCTCCGTAATCTCAAAGGGCGGAATCTCCGCGCGGGACAAAACGCGCAGTTCACACACAGCCACCTCAATTCTGCCGGTCGGAAGCTTGGGGTTGACCGCCCCCTCTCCGCGGGAACGAACGGTTCCGCGGGCAAGAAGCACCGTTTCGGCACGGACACCGAATGCGGTGTCAAAGCTCTCCCGATCGGTGTTTTCGTCAACCGACAGCTGAATAATTCCGCTGCGGTCACGAAGGTCAATAAAGATCAGTTTGCCGAGGTCACGCTGTCTCTGCACCCATCCCATCAGGGTAACTTCCCTGCCGATATCCTGCTCGGTCAGCTCCGCGCAAAGACAGGTTCGTTTATCTTTCTCAGTCAGATTAGCCATGTTTCTATCCTTTCTTCGGGCAAGGGCCCTTGTCTGTTCTTTTCTTATTCGTTTGCTGTCGTATTCTCTGCCGTGACTTCTTCTGTGGGTTTTGAAGCATAATTCAGCTGCTCCTGACGGATAGCATCCAGAACGAGGTTAGCGAGCTCTGCCTGCATGGCTTGCACCGAAGCATCAATGGAAAACTGCATCAGCACGCTCCGCCGGGACAGAAGCTCGGAAAAATTCTCTTCCTCCTCAACCAGGTCGGAAAGAGTCGCACGGAGCACCTCTCCGAAGCCGAAGGAGGACAGCACGGAAATTCTTCTGTTCCGGGTAATCAGGCGCATTGCGGCAAGACTGTTCTCGTCAGAACCGCAGACATCCCTGCCGTTTTCCCCCGCAAAGAGCTTTGCCGTTCGGTCGGTGAGATAATAGGCAATCAGCGCGCTGCGCTCCGGTTCGTCGCAGAAAGAGGTTACGGCAAATCCCGTGGCCTTTTCCGGGCTGACATAGGAAAGATAAGTCCCGCTCTCAGACGCCTTCGGCAGCGGAAGCAGTCCCGTCTTCTCCGGATCGGAGGCGGCATAGCCGGCAAGGCTTGTGAGAGAAAAAACAGTCTTCTCCGTCCCCGCCGTATCGGTATCGGAAAGATCGCCGTATATCGTCTTTTTCAACAAGGCAAGCGCGTGTCTGCCGTCAGCACTCCCGAGTGTCACGGTAAATCCGTCTTCCTTCCCAGCAGCATCGGTCCCGCCCGCGGCAAGCCACCAGGAGACCGCCTCGCCGGTTCCGGAAGGCAGCGCCTGCACGCCTTCCGATGTATCCAGCTGCCGGGCAAGAACGGCAAGCGCATCCAAGGTCCACTTACCGTCGGTTACCAGGCCGTAAAGCTCCGTGACGTCAACCGGCGCACCTTTTTCAAAGGTCATAACCGTGAGGGAGTCGTCCATTCCGAGCGTCCCCTTGCCGAAAAGCAGAAAACGCTCCCCGCAGACGGCAAGGGAATCGGTCAGAACGCGATCGAAAATATCCTTATCCAGATTCAGTGTCGGAAAGAGGGTAAGATCCGCAAGGCGCCCCACAGACATCAGTCCGACTCCCTCCGGGGCAACGGTCAGCACCAATAGATCTGCGGTATCGCTCTCGCCGGCGGCATACGCTGTATTGACGTAGCTTTCCGGAGAGGAAAGCCGCACGGCACGCAGCTGTACATTCAGCTCCTTTGCGAGAGCCTGACCCTCCTGCGCATCCACCCGGCTGAGAACGGTCGGCGCCGTATCCTCTTTCCGGAAGGAGGTATTCCGCTCCTGCTCGCTGACAAGAATCTTAAAAGTCGCACCTCCGAGATCGACAGAGCCGACTCCGTTGTTGTCTCCGTCAATAATAATCTGCGACATTTCCGGCGGTTTCAGATCCCCGTTTGTGTCATCGTCCAGGGTTTGCTTCATATTCCGTCTGCCTGCGGCAAAAGCCGTGGCAGCGGTGATACACAGCAGCAGAATCAGTGCGAGAACCCTCAGCCACCCCCTGCCGTGCGTCAGATAATATTTCTTTTCCATTTCCGTTATCCGTTGTTTTTATTGCTGAGTTCCTTTTCTCTCCGGTTGATGACACGGTGCACCCGTTTTCCGACGAGGCAGAGCAGCTCGTAGCTGATCGTCTGCGCAGTTTCTGCAAGCGCTTCGATATTTTGCCCGGAGGGATCAAATATGTAAGCCGTGTCCCCGACGTGTACATCGGCGTCCCCGATATCAACCATGCATTGGTCCATGCAGACCCTGCCGAGGATCGGTGCCCTTCTGCCTTTGATCAGAACCGCTCCTCCCGCGGAAAAAGCCCGCAGAAAACCGTCTGCATACCCAACACCAAGGGTTGCTATTCTCCTGTCCCGGTCTGCGGTAAAACAACTGCCGTAGCTTACGCTCTCTCCGGCTCTCAGGGTATGAATATGGGTGACGGTCGTCTGGAAGGTCATCACCGGAGAAAGCCGCACAGGAAGCGGAAAATCCCGAGCCGGGGAAAGCCCGTAAAGAATAATGCCGGCGCGTACCATATCATGACGCATATCCGGGAAGCGGAGAGCCGCTGCACTGTTGCAGCAGTGAACGCAAAGTGCGTCCGCGTCAGATCCGAGAGCATCCAGTACGGCAAGAAACCGATTATGCTGTGTGATCACAGATGCCGCGTCCGTGGCATCTGCGTTTGCAAAATGGGTGAAAATCCCCTCCGGCTTCAGTCCCGGCAGGCGCATGGCCGAACGCACGGCAGCAGCGCTTGCGACGGGATCCTCCGAAGGGAAACCGATCCGGTTCATCCCGGTGTCGATTTTCAGATGAATCCGTACAGTTCCGCCCGCCCGGCATGCCGCGCAGGAGAGCATCGCGGCATATTCCGAGGAATAAACAGTCTGAAGATACCCATCCGCCGCAAGCTCCTCCGCGTTCTCCGGCGGCGTGTAGCCCAATATAAGAATGTCACTTCCCGCCGGTGCGCAGGCACGGACGGCACGCGCTTCCTCAATACAGGAAACGCCGAAGGAATGCACCCCCAAAGAGGCAAGCAAAGGAACACAATTCTCCACCCCGTGACCGTAGGCATCCGCCTTGACAATGCAGAGAAGCTTTACCTCCGGCGTGCCGCGCCGGACTGCATCCGCAATGACACGGTAGTTATGCTCCAAAGCATCGAGATTGATCTCCGCATAGGTTTTATAAGTTTCCTGTGTCTGGTGTGTATTTTTCATATTATGCACCGTGTTTCCGTCAGCGCCGAAGAGCGGACGGACAGTAGAATCTTGCTGCTTTCATAAACTTTTCCCCGCCGTCGAAGAGCAGCAGGGTCAATCTGCCGCGCTTGTCGGAAAAAAGCATAGCCGACGCCTCCGGTGAATCCGCCACGGAGCGCGTGTCAATCGTTACGGCAGGACGCGCTGTCTCCATGCGGCGAAGGACATCGTCATCAAGCGGGGCGACACTGTCAACATTCCGGAGATCAACCTGCGCACGCACACGGCGGCGCCTCCTGCCGAAAATCGCCGCAACGGTAAAAACTCCGTCGCTGATCTCATAATCATACTCAAGGATAAAATAGGGGACCGTAAACAGGATCACGGCGGAAAGGAGCATTGCTGCAAGCAGCCACGCGGCAGGAACCGCACCCCCGAGCCAAAGAGAAAGCGCCGCGGCTCCCGCAGCACCGATACCGCCGAAAAGCAACCAGAGCAGAACAATCCCAATGCAACGGCGCAGCTGTCTGCCGCGTGTTGCCGCCCTGCGGCTGTATCCGATCATATCCACTCTGCGATCCATTCCGCTCCCGTTTGTATACCTTTCCACAGTACTGTTTTATTCTGTAATTGTACCATAGTCTTTCCGCCTTTTCAATCCTTTTCGCTTATTTTCTTTTTTGGTTGACATCTCCTGACCTTCTGTGATAAGATAGATGCATCATTACAGTATATTGATTGATATAAAAGGGGTTACCTATGGCTGACAACAAAAAAATGGTGGAGCAGATTACCTCAATGGATGAGGATTTCGCAAAATGGTACACCGATATCGTTAAAAAGGCAGAGCTTGCCGAGTACACCAGCGTAAAGGGCTGCATGGTTATCCGTCCGTACGGCTATGCGATCTGGGAGAATATTCAGAAAATTCTTGATGCCCGCTTCAAGGAGCTGGGACACGAAAATGTCTGCATGCCGATGTTCATTCCGGAAGGACTGCTGAACAAGGAAAAGGAGCATGTCGAAGGATTCGCTCCCGAGGTGGCCTGGGTCACCCACGGAGGCAGCGAAAAACTGGAGGAACGGCTCTGCGTCCGTCCGACCTCCGAAACCCTTTTCTGTGAGCATTATGCCAATATTGTTCACTCCTACCGTGATCTTCCGAAGCTTTACAACCAATGGGTCAGCGTTGTCCGCTGGGAAAAAACGACCCGCCCCTTCCTGCGCACGCGCGAATTCCTCTGGCAGGAGGGGCACACGGTTCATGAGACCGCAGAGGAGGCAATCGCGGAAACCGAGCAGATGCTCAATGTGTACGCCGACTTCTGCGAGAAAGCGCTGGCCATCCCGGTTGTCAAGGGCAAGAAAACCGAGAGCGATAAATTTGCCGGAGCCGTCTCAACCTACGCAATCGAGGCAATGATGCATGACGGCAAGGCGCTTCAGGCAGCGACTTCCCATTATTTCGGAGACGGTTTTGCCCGTGCCTTCGGCATTGAGTTTACCGACCGCGAAAACAAAAAGCGCGTTCCCCACCAGACCTCATGGGGCTGCACTACCCGTCTGATCGGCGCGATTATTATGACGCACGGCGACAACAACGGTCTGGTTCTTCCTCCGGCAGTTGCGCCGGTTCAGGCAATTGTCATCCCGGTCGCACAGCATAAGCCCGGCGTTCTCGAGGCGGCGGAGCAGCTCCGTGCCGCTCTTGCCGCCGCCGGAATCCGCGCAAAGCTCGACGCCAGCGAAAACAGCGCCGGCTGGAAGTTTGCCGAATATGAGATGAAGGGCGTTCCCGTCCGGATCGAGATCGGTCCGCGCGATATCGAAAACGGCTGTTGTGTCGCCGTTACCCGCCACAACGGGGAGAAAACCGTTCTCCCGCTTGCCAATATAGGGGATGCCGTCAAGGAAAAACTCACCGAGGTACGCGACGCCCTGTATGAAAAGGCTTTGCAAAACCGCGAAAGCCGTACCTACGACTGCTGCAGTCTGGAGGATATCCGCTCTGCTCTTGCCGAGCACGGAGACAGCTTTATCCGTGCAATGTGGTGCGGTTCTCCGGAGTGCGAAAAGAAGGTCAAGGAGCTGACAGGGGTAGGTTCCCGCTGCATCCCGATGAACGCAGAGCCGAACGGAGAGACCTGTGTCTGCTGCGGCAAAAAAGCCGATACCCTCGTCCTCTGGGCCAACGCCTATTAATCCCGCAAAATAACAGGAAGCGTAATGAAACCGTTTGTCGCAACCATTCGCTCACGTTTGCGCGGGCTTGACTGGATTGTTCTCGGTTCGGTGCTCGCGCTTTCCGCTATCGGGCTTCTTACCCATTACGGAGCGCGCAGCGTCTATGGAACCTCGCGTTTTCTTATTCAGGCGTGCACGACGCTTTTCGGCATTGTCTGCATGCTCGTTATTTCCCTTTTTGATTATCAGGACATCTGCGACAAGCTTTCCGTTCCCCTTTTTCTCTGTGGCGTCGGAGCATTGGTTCTCACCCTGCTGCTCGGCAGTGCCGGAGATTACGGAGGAAAAAGCTGGATCCCCATCGGCCCCCTGACAATCCAACCTTCGGAATTTGTCAAGCCGATTCTGATCATGACGCTGGCAAAGCACATTGAGGTGCTGCGCCCGAAAATCAACCATCCCTTGTCGGTACTCCGGCTGGCGGTTCATGCGGGTACGCTTTTCGCATTGGTAGTTCTGCAGGAGGACCTCGGCACGGCGCTGGTCTATCTTGCCATCTCCATCGCGATGATTTTCTCTGCCGGCCTGAGTCTTTGGTATTTTCTGATCGGGGGCGGGATCTGTGCTGTTGCCTTTCCCTATATCTGGCCGCGGCTCGGTGAATATCAGCAGAAAAGAATTCTTGTCGGCTTCAACCCGGAGCTGGATCCTACCGGCAAAGGACTGCAGCCTCTGATGAGCCGGAAAGCCATTTCCGCCGGCGGTTTTTTCGGACAGGGACTTGAGGGCGGCTCCCTCTTTGAAAAGGTTCCGATGGCAAACAACGATTTTGTCCTTTCGATCATTGGGGAAAAGTTCGGCTTTCTCGGCTGTATGATCGTCCTTCTGCTTTTCACCGTACTGATTATCCGCATTCTTGTCATCGCAATGCGCGCACGCAAGGACTGTGCTGCCTACATTGCCGTCGGTATTGCCGCGCTCTTCTTTGTACAGGTCACGGAAAACATGGGCATGGCGCTCGCCATGCTTCCGGTTATCGGTATCACGTTGCCCTTTCTCAGCTCGGGAAGCTCCTCCGTCCTTTCTCTTTATCTGACGATCGGCGTGCTGCAGAGCATCTGTACGCACGCGAAAAAATACCACTTTGAACGGGAAGCGGCATAGTGCTCCCCGGGAAGGCAGCTATGAAAATCAAAGAGGACTTTCTTCTCCGGGAAATCGCCGGTGAGCAGGTTGTGATCGCCGTCGGAAAAACGGCAAAAAGTTTTAACGGGATGATCCGTCTGAATGATACCGGAGCATTTCTGTGGCAGCTCCTTGAGAAAGGCGCAAAGGAAGAAACGCTTGTCGCCGCCCTGCTTGACCGCTATGACACCGACAAAGAAACGGCACATCGTGATCTTGCCTCCTTTCTTGAAGCCGCCCGTGAAGCAGAGCTCCTTTGCGATGAATAACGGATTCGACACGCCGGAAAGCCTGAATGACGCGCTCGACCGAGATGGCCTTGTCCTGATTTCCGGAAAAGGAACCAGCATGCTGCCGCTGATCCGTAATTCCCGTGACCGGATCTGCATCCGGCGTCTCCCCCGTGAGCCGCGCCGCTACGATATTCTTGTCTACCGCACCTCCCGCGGACTGGCCGCACACCGTCTTCTTGCTTATTCTGCCGATGGCTGTCTGCTCTTATGCGGGGACAATCAGCTTCGGCCGGAACGGGTTTCCCGCGATAAAATTGTCGCCTATCTGCCCGGAATGCTCCGGGGCGATACCTATCTTGATTTCGCAACCTCCCGCAAATACGCGCTTTATTGCCGTGTGTGGTGCTGCTCGCTCCTCCTGCGCCGCTGTTTTCTTTTCTTCCTCCGGCAAAGCCCCCTGTATAAAAGAGAAAAAAGCGCAGCATGCGCAGACTGACCGGTCTGCGCATGCTTTTTCTTTTGTTTCAGGAACTTTCTTCCGGTTCCAGCGTCTAACAAACAGAAAACACACGAAAGGAGTCTTCCATGAAACTTCTCAGACTGACAGCGATGCTGCTTTGCACCGCTATTCTCTGCCCCTTTCTGTTTGCCTGCGGGACAAAGCGCACACCCGTGCTTCTGCAGCACGGAGATGGCTTTCCCCTTCAGGGGAAACTGACCGGCTCGGGAACGCCCGGTTCCTCTCTGCCTGCAGAACTGTGCAACGTAACCGTAACGGCAGACAACGCATCCGGTCGCACGGTTCCCTGTGACACAGCATTTTCCCTGAAATTTGCTTCCCCCACAACAGAGAAAACCGTCGCGGAATATCTCCGTCTTTCACCCGATACCGCACTGAAGGTTACACGACTCTCTGACACCGAATACCGCGCTGTTCCGGAAGGAAAACTGGATCCCGATACGGTTTACCGGCTGTCGCTCGGCAAAGCAAATGCGCCGCAGATGTCCTTTGCTTTCCAGACCGAAAGTGTTTTCCGACTCCGCTCCACTCTTCCCGCCGACCTTGCAACCGCAGTCCCGGTCAACACGGGAATTGAACTCGATTTTTCCTCCGCACTTGCCACCGGAACCGATCTTTCCGATTATATTACCATCGAACCGGCATTATCTTTCCGTGCAGAGCTTTACCCGAACGGAAGAACACTTGCCCTGATTCCGTCGGACTATCTGAAAGAGAATACGGAATACACGGTTCGTATTGCTTCCGGGCTTCTCTCCGCTGCCGGGGAAACACTCGCGGAGGGAAAAACCATCCGTTTCCGCACCGAAGCGAAATCGAAACTGATCCAGACCGAATCCTACTACCTTTCCCTGGAGCCGGATCAAACCACGGTTACCCCCGGAAACGCCGCTCAGTACAGCTTTTATTTCCGTTCGCGTGATGACGCAGTTCTGAAAAACGTCACGGCGGAAATTTACCGCTACCCCTCTCCGGAGAGCCTTGCCGACGCAATCCGAACCTATCTTGCTACCGGAACAGAGCTTTCCGGCAATAATGCCTACTATGTCTACCCCACCGCAGGGCTGACGCGCGTAGCTAAAGAAAAACTGATCCCTCAGGCAGAAGCGGGAAGCCGCCTGCAGGTTCTGACCATGCCCCTTCTCGAAAGCGGTGCGTATCTCGTCAATCTGACCGTGGAAATCCGCTCCGGGCTGAAAACCTATACCGAAAAAACACAGCAGCTGATTCAGGTCACCCCCCTTTCCGCGTATACCGAGTACACCCAGAACGAGCTGCTCATTTGGACAGAAGAGGAGCAGACCTCGGTCAGCGCGGACTTCTTCCGGATGGACCGCGGCTTCTCCGTCAAAAACGAAGCGGCATCCTACACAACGATCTCGGCAGAGTGCGATGAAAACGGAATTGCCAAGCTTTCCTGCCCCGAAAACACCAGCGCGGCTCTGCTTACGGTATCAAAAGGCGAATCCACCCTCCTTCTCCCCGTCGGCTCCCTGTCGGAGACAAAGGGCGAAAGCCGCCGCACTTATGTCTTTACCGACCGTGAGGTCTATTTCGGAGATGATGTGATCCGTTTCAGCGGGTTTCTTCTTCCCGGGATCGGAGAGCTTCCGTTTCCGGATAAGCTCTGGCTTCAGGTATCGGAAAGCGGAGCAAAGTATCCGGTGAAAATTGAGCCGGACGGTTCCTTCTCCGGCAGCTATACGCTGGAGGGAATCCGCTCATACAGTCTGCTGCTGCGATTCGTTGATGCGGACGGGAACACCGTAGCTTCCCGCTATGTCAGTATCACCGCAGACAGCAAGCCTGTTTACACAGCCGCCCTCTCCTTTGACCGGCTTTTCTACCGTACCGGGGATACCGCCGTCATATCCGTCAGTGCTTCTTTCTTTGACGGTACTCCCGCGCCCGGACTTACCTTCCGTATCCGCAGCCGGATCAGCGGCGGCAGCACAACCTCCTTTGATATCGTCACAGACGAAACCGGTGTTGCAAGCATTTCCTATCGTCTTCCGGCGGCCAATGCCGGCTCAACCGCTCCGATTTCCGTTTCGGCAGTGGCGGAGCTGATCGGAAACGAAACGACAACCCTTTATCTCTCTGCCAGTGCTCCCTATCTCCATTCCGATTTCTATTTTACCGCCGGACGCACAGAGGACGGAAAAGCGCCGGAGCTTCGGTTAAACCGCGTGGACACCTCCGCGCTTCAAAGCAGCTCGGATCTGCTTTGGTCCGTGTTCCCGCAGAATACCGTCGGCACTGCGATGGAGGGCACAGCATCGGTTAAACTGTATAAAGTTTCTTATGTCAGGCGTTCGACCGGCACAACATACGATGCGGTTTCCAAGCTCTTCCGCGAAAACTATACCTATGACCGGCTTGAGGAATTGGTCAGCACGGAAATTCTTGCCTTCCGCGACGGAAAAATCCGACTGAAATCTGTCACGGCAGACAAGGATTTCAATGGGTATTACTACTACTCCGCAAGCTTTGGAAGATACACGCTTACAGTTTCCGCCGACGGCGGCAATATGTATCGGCAGGTTATCCCGGGCAATGTCTCTCTCGCCTCCGACAAGGAGCTGTACCGAACCGGGGAAACCATGACACTCTCCCTGAACGACGGACCGGAACCGGTCAGTGACCGCCGATGCCTTGTTACCGTGACCTGGAACGGAGGAAGAACCGTTCTGTTTACCGATGACGGGACCGTCCGCATTCCCTACGAAGCGAAATACATCAACGGGCTGAATATTTATTTCACTTTCCGGGAGGGGGCGGCCTACCGTTCTTACAATATCTCTCCCGGCTACGAATATGCCGATGACACGATCACCCTTACCCTGACAACCGACAAAGACTCCTACAAGCCGGGAGAAACCGTCAGCGTCCGGCTGAGCGCGCGCCGTTCCGACGGCTCTCCGGCGGCAGGTATCCGTATTTGCCTTGCGGTCGTTGACGAGGCCTGCTTTGCCCTCGGTGATCAGCTCGTGGAAATTCAAAGACAGCTCTATGAGAGCGCGGTGAGACAACCTGCCGTTGCTGCAGACAGCCGGTTCTCCCTGTTCTGCAATCATGATTTTCTTTACGAGACCTATGCTCTTCGCACCGAAGCTGAGTGTGCAGATATAGCTTCGCCCTGCGAAACAGGCGGAACAAACGGAGAAAACTCCGGGGAAATCCGGATACGCAGCCTTTTCTCCAACACACCGGTCTTTGAAGGGATTCGTCCGGATCAAAACGGGCAGGCTGTTTTCACCTTTACCGCCCCCGATAATGTAACAACCTGGCGTCTGACTGCAATCGCAGTGGATACCGCCGATCTGGAAGACGGCATTCCGGATTCAGGCTGCACAACCGGAAGCGTCGTTTCCACACTTCCCTTCTTTCTGAATGTCTCCTGTCCGGATACCTATATTGTCGGAGACGACATCACCGTGTCCGCGCGTGTGTACGGAAGTGAAGCGACCTCCGGAACGCAACTCAGCTGCACCGCTGAGCTGCTTGATGAAAACGGAAAGATTCTTGCACGGGACACCGCTTCCGGAAAGGTCGGTACCTTCCTCTTCTTCTCCTTTGGCAAACAGGAGGAAGGCAGTTATCGGATCCGTGTTACCGCGCGTACTGCAACGAATGCTGACGCTGTGGAAACCGGTGTAACCGTGGTCCGATCCGCTGTGCTGGCAAAGATCACAAAGCTTCTGACCCTTGAAGAAATCGGAAGCATCACACCGGCAAAGTATCCCGTCTCCCTTACCTTCTTCAGCGAACGCCAGAAAGGCTTCCTTGAGCTTGCCGGCAGACTCTCCCGCGGAGGGGAAAGCCGGTCCGACATACAGGCAGCAGCATACGTTGCCTCGATGCTCTTCAAAGCTTACTGCGGAACCGACGCAGCCGACAGCGCCGATTCGGTGCAACGGAAAAGCACACTCAACAGTTCCTATGTCAACGGCGGACTGATCAGTCTTCTCCCGTACAGCCAGGGGGATCTGAAGCTTTCCGCTCTGCTTGCCGCCTGCTGTCCTGATGCCCTCACAGAGTCTACCAAGGACACCCTGCGTGCCTCCTTTGAAAACACGCTGAAGCAGAAGGACTGCACCGAAGAGGAGCTGGTCTATTCCCTGCTCGGTCTTGCCGGCGTCGGTGCGCCCGTACTGACCGATCTTTGTGCCGTTGCCTCTGCCTGCTCCGCTTTCTCAACGGAAGGCAAGCTTATCCTTGCTGCTGCCTTTGCCGTCATCGGAGATTATCCGGCAACAGAGGAAGTTTACAGCACACTCCGCGGTGAGCTGTTCCATCCCTCTGCCGCAGAACACGAGGCGTATTTTGCGCCCGAAGCCTCCTCCACCGAGGATCGGCTGTCTCTGACTGCTGCCGCGCTTCTCTCTGCCTCTGTCGTGGCCCGGGAGGACGCCGCTCTCTATGTTCGATACCTCTCCGCTCACACTTCCCGTCTGGACTCCTATAACGCACAGCTTGCCTTCTATCTCTCCCGCTACATTCCTTCCGACTCCGCAGAGCTCACCTTTTCCTGTGTACTCGGCGATGAGGAAAAAACCGTAACGCTCCGGGCGGGAGAGGCCTGGAACATCACGCTGACAAAGTCTGAGCTTGCTTCCTTTTCCGTCCGGACAGACAGCAAGGATCTGCGCGTTCTCGCGGGATATACCGGAGATATCGAAGAAGCGGTGGCTGACACCGAGGAATCGGAGGAATTGGAAATCACGAAAACAACCGTCTCCCGGGGCAACGGAATCTATCTGGTCACGGTTTCCTATCGAATCACCACGGATCGCACCAACGCGTGCTTCACAATCAGCGACACAATCCCAAGCGGTGCCCGTTACCTGCGAGAGAACACCTCACGGACAGGCGACAAGTATTCCTGCCTCTGGCTTTCCAACTCCGGACAGACCATGAGCGGTGTGCTCTGCTGCTGGAATCCGAACAGTGAAACAGCGATCACAGGGTTAACCAGCCGCACCTACTCCGGCAGCTTCTCCTATTCAATCCGAACAGCAATTCCGGGTGAATACATTTCCGAGGCTGCCGTGGCACGCAATACGGCAAGCGGCAGTTATGCGGTAAGCCAGCGGGAAACGCTTATCCTGAAATAATCATACAACATCCCTGTTCTTCCGGAACGCCGGGCGAATGCGCACGAAAAGCCGCATCGCCCGGCGTTCCGACTTTTGTTGGGCAGATCGGAGAGCTTTTCACTTTTACCTATTGACAAAGTAGGTTGAACATGCTACAATGAGTCCGGTTACCGGATATGCGTAAAGCATATTTCCGGATGAACTTAATAAAAAACAAAAAAACCTTTTAACAGCGAATGAAAAAGCCGTCGGAACGGGAAAAATGATTAGCGGAAGCAGGACGCGCCAAGCCGTCTTTTGCAGCGCGCCTCTGCCGGAAAAGCGGGAAGCGGCACGGGAGATTCTGCCCAAAGCCAATCCCCTCTCCGCCGATTGACAAACCGAAAGGAGAAAAAATGACGATCTACGCAGACAACGCCGCAACAACAAAAATGAGTCGAGCGGCAATTGATGCCATGCTGCCGTTCTTCGATGAGAATTACGGCAATCCATCAAGCCTTCACAGCATCGGGCAAAGAGCAAACGAAGCGCTGACAACAGCGCGTGAGCAGATTGCCTCCTGCCTCGGCTGCTCCGCGAAGGAAATCACCTTTACTTCGGGGGGAAGTGAGGCGGACAATCAGGCGATTCTTTCCGCCGCTGTCCTTGGTGCCCGAAAAGGAAAAAAGCACATACTTTCCACTGCTTTTGAGCATCACGCCGTCCTGCACACGCTGGAAAAGCTGAAGCGGGAGGGGTTTGACATAGAACTGCTGGATGTGGGAGCCGAAGGAAACATTTCCCCCCGGCAGGTTGCGGAGCATATCCGGGAGGATACCTGCCTTGTGACCGTAATGTATGCCAACAATGAGATCGGCTCAATTCTGCCGATTCCGGAGATCGGACAGCTCTGCCGGGAGAAGGGGGTTCTGTTCCATACCGACGCCGTGCAGGCGGCGGGGCATCTGCCGATCCATGTCGGGGAGCAGAACATTGACATGCTGTCGCTTTCCGCGCATAAATTTCATGGTCCGAAAGGAATCGGCGTTCTGTATGTGCGTAAGGGTATCCCGCTTACCGCGCTGATTGAAGGCGGTGCCCAGGAGCGCGGCAAACGCGCAGGCACCGAGAACATCCCGGCAATTGTCGGAATGGCTGCGGCACTGAGCGAGGCGTGCGCCAAAATTCCCGAGAACACCGTGAAACTGTGCCACATGCGGGACAGACTGATTGCCGGGCTGTCCCAGATTCCGCACTCCATTCTGAACGGAGATCCGGTCCGCCGACTCCCCGGAAATGTAAACTTCTGCTTCGAAGGAATCGAGGGCGAGAGCTTGCTGCTTCTTCTCGATGCCAAAGGAATCTGCGCCTCCTCCGGCTCTGCGTGCACCTCCGGATCTCTCGACCCGAGTCACGTTCTGCTTGCAATCGGAAGACCGCATGAGGTGGCGCACGGCTCACTGCGGCTTTCCCTCAGCGAGGGAAACACCGAAGAGGAAATTGACGTTATCCTCCGGGAAGTTCCGCGTATCGTTGAATATCTGAGAAGCATGTCCCCTCTTTGGCTGGAAAAAGTAAACGGAGAAAAGAATTTCATACTCTAAAAAGGAGAAAAAAATGGCACTGTACAGTGAAAAAGTAATGGATCATTTTCTGCATCCGCGCAATGTCGGATCCATCGAAAATGCAGACGGCGTCGGGGAAGTCGGAAACGCCAAGTGCGGCGATATTATGAAAATCTATCTGAAGATCGACAACGGCGTCATCACCGATGTAAAATTTGAAACCTTCGGATGCGGATCAGCGATCGCGTCCAGTTCAATGGCAACCGAAATGATTAAGGGGAAGCCCCTCTCCGAAGCACTGACCCTGACAAACAAAGCGGTAACCGAGGCCCTTGACGGACTGCCGGCGCACAAGCTGCACTGCTCCGTTCTTGCCGAGGAAGCAATCAAAGCAGCAGTCAAAAACTACTACGACAAAAACGGCATTGCGTACGATCCGTGTCAATTTGCTTCCTGCGACACCTGCCCGCACTGCCACGTGAACTGATATGACGGTACGTGAATTACAGGACAGAATCCTTGAGGAAAAGAAAAAACGGGATTTCTGTATCCTTGCACACAGCTATCAGGCAAAGGAAATCACCGAAATCGCCGATTTTACCGGAGATTCCTTTGCCTTAAGCAAGAAAGCCCAGACAGTAGCAAATCAAAATGTTCTGATGTGCGGCGTCCGCTTCATGGCGGAAACCGTCAAGATTCTCTCTCCCGAAAAGCGTGTTTTTCTTTCCAACCCGCAGGCAGGCTGCCCGATGGCGGAGCAAATGGACCGGGATTTGATTTCCGAAGTCAAAAAAGAATATCCCGATTACACGGTTGTTGCTTATATCAACACAACCTCGGAGCTGAAAACCGTCTGTGACGTCTGTGTTACTTCCTCCTCAGCCGTGGATATCGTGCGGAAGCTGGAAAACGACAAAATTCTCTTCATTCCGGACTGCAATCTCGGCAGCTGGGTCGCAGAACAGG
The DNA here is from genome assembly GCA_034178705.1 of Eubacteriales bacterium. Taxonomy (GTDB): domain Bacteria; phylum Bacillota; class Clostridia; order Oscillospirales; family CAG-272; genus RUG12395. The sequence continues at coordinate 64,929 of JAXFQY010000045.1, forward strand.
TACCCGAAAAAACATTCAAGCTTCTCTCCGGCGGATGTCCGATTCACGCGCGTGTCAGTGCGGAGGACGTCCGGCGCGAGAAGGCGCTGCACCCGGACGCCCTTCTGCTGGTCCATCCGGAATGCAAGCCGGAGGTCGTGCGGTTAGCGGATTATGTCGGCTCCACATCGGGGATTGTCAACTATGCAAAAGCATCCGACAGCCGGGAGTTCATCATCGGTACCGAGGTCAGCATTGCGGAGGAGCTGCGCTATGCCTGCCCGGACAAACGCTTTTACCCTCTCTCCAAAAATCTCATCTGTCCGAACATGAAACTGACAACACTTCCGGATGTCCTTGATGCCATTACCGGCGGAGGCGAGGAAATTATCCTGCCGGAGGAAACCCGATTGGCGGCTCGCCGCTGTATCGATCGGATGATCGAGCTTGGATGAAAGAAAAAATACTGATTGCGATGAGCGGCGGCGTTGATTCCTCCGTTGCCGCTTATCTTATGCAACGGCAGGGCTGCGACTGCATCGGTGTCACCATGCGGCTGTTTCTGAACAGCGATGCCGGAATGGAAAAAGGAAGGACCTGCTGCTCTCTTGACGATGTGGAGGACGCACGCAGTGTTGCCTGCCGGCTCGGAATTCCGTACTATGTGTTCAACTTCACGGAGGACTTCCGAGAACAGGTCATAAAACGCTTTGCGGATGCATATGAGCACGGCGCCACCCCCAATCCCTGTATTGACTGTAATCGCTTTCTGAAGTTTGCACGGCTGATCCGCCGCGCGCGGGAACTTGGCTACGATGCCGTCGCGACCGGTCATTACGCGCGCATTGAGCAAAAGAACGGGCGTTTTCTGCTGAAAAAAGCAGTGGACCCCGGCAAGGATCAAAGCTACGTTCTGTACAGTCTTACGCAGGAGCAGCTTGCCTATCTGCGCTTTCCCCTCGGGGAGAAAACCAAAGCGGAAGTTCGCGAAACGGCGGAGGCCCTTGGATTTTCCAACGCACGGAAGCCGGACAGCCAGGACATCTGCTTTGTGCCTGACGGAGACTATGCGGCGTTCATCCGCCGCTATACCGGCAAAAACTATCCGGACGGACCTTTGACCGTCCGGGACGGAAACCGGCTCGGAACTCATCACGGAATTATCGGCTATACCGTCGGGCAGCGGCGGGGGCTGGGAGTGTCCTCTTCAACGCGGCTGTATGTAACCGATATTCTTCCGGAAGAGAACCGCGTGATTCTCGGTCCGGCAGACGCCCTGCTCCGGAGAGAGCTTGACGTGGGCAATGTCAACTTTATTGCATGGAACACCCCTCCGCGGGAATTTCGCGCCTGTGTGAGGCTCCGCTACCATCAATCGGAGCAATGGGCTGACATTACCGTCACGGAGCCGACGCGGATACATATTCGTTTTGACGAACCGCAGCGGGCCGTTACCCGCGGACAGGCAGCAGTTCTCTATGACGGAGATATCGTGCTCGGGGGCGGCGAAATCCTTTAGGTTCTGCTTTTTGCGTCTTTTCAGCACAGCAGCATTTAAAAAACGCCGGGAGGAAACCATGATCGTATCTACACGCGGGCGCTATGCTCTCCGGGTTCTTCTGGATCTCGCCGAGCACAGAAGCGCCGCCTATATTCCCATGAAGGATGTCACTGCCCGACAGGGCATTTCGCAGAAATACATTGAGCAGATTATGCCCGTGCTTGTGAAAGCGGGATTTGTCGAGGGAGTACACGGCAAGGGCGGCGGCTATCGCCTTGCACGGGCGCCGGAGGATTGTCCGGTCGGTGAGATTCTCCGCCTCACAGAAGGGGATCTGGCCCCTGTCGCCTGCCTTTCCTGCGGTGCTGCCCCCTGTGAGCGTTCAGCCGACTGCCGTACCATCGGTATGTGGACCCGCTTCAACGAAATCACGAATGAATATTTCGATGCAATTTCTCTTGCCGATCTTCTCAGACAGTAAAATCTCTTTTCGGAATTTGCGCAAGTCTGTAGTCTTTGTTCATCATTGAAAACGGCGGTCGAAACGACCGCCGTTTTCCTATGTTCCTTCCGAACACGGATGATTTTGACTATTTTCTTGCCCGCCCCTCTTTGAAAAAAGGAGGTTATTTCCAACGATTCCGGCGCAGTTCATCCCGAAGCAGTACATAGCTTCCATGCCGTGACGGAGCGATTTTCCCCTCCTTCACAGCGGCGAGGATGGCACACCCCTCCTCCTTTGTATGCGTGCATTTTGTATAGCGGCAGCAGGTGAGATACGGTTCAAACTCCGGAAAGGCCCAGATCAGCTCGTCCTCTCCGAGAAAATCGTAGTTCTCGAAATCGAGCAGTCCGAAACCGGGCGTATCGGCGAGAAAACATTCCGCTCCGTTCTCCAGTTCGAGGGGAAGAAGAGAAACCGCCCGAGTAGTATGTCTTCCCCGTCCGGTGCGCACGCTTACCGTGTTGGTCTGCAGCCTGAGCTGCGGAAACAGCATATTCAAGCAGCTGGATTTTCCCACACCGGAGGCACCGGCAAATGCCGCTGTCTTTCCGGGAAGAAGCGAGGAAAGAGCATCGCGCAGAGCGTCTTCACCGACTCCTTCCTTGGCAGAGACAAGAAAAACCGGATACCCGACACCGGCATAAACAGCATACAGCAGCTCCGCTGTTTCCGGGGACAGATCGCATTTGTTAATGATGATCATCGGTGTGACCTTCTGCGCCTCGCACGCTGCCGTGAGCTTATCAAGAGCAAGCGTGGAGGGGGCGGGAGAAGCCGCGGCAGCCGTGATCAGAAGATAGTCAAGGTTTGCCATGGGAGGACGGATCAGCTCATTTTTGCGGGGAAGCAGACTCTCCATGAGAATTCCGCGTTCGCGATCCGGGTTGCCGTTCTCATCCGTTTCCAAGCGGAGAATGGCAAGATCTCCGACCAGAGGGCTTGTCCCCTGGTGGCGGAAAGCACCTCGCGCCGAAAGAGCAAATCGATCTCCCCTGCGAACGGCGCCGGAAGGATCATCCTCCTCCGCCCGGACACTGTAAAGACCGCCGGAGCTGCCGAGAAGGCGCACCCTGCAGTGTAGCGTCATTGCGTTGTCCGTCCTGTTTCTGCCGGAATCGTATCCTGTGCCGACGGACCGATATAATCGGGACCGCCACTGATCAGAAAATCCACCTTCGTCAGCGGGACAGGAACCCGTTCCCCGGTTTCGACACTCTGATAAAGGACGGTTCCTGCAGGCTTCGGGGAATTGACATAGGTCACAACCCCAATACCGATATTCGCGGTAAGAAGGCGTGCATAGGCATCCTCCTGCGTTTTCCCGGTACACTCCGGCATATAACTGTACTTCACATCCTCTCCGGTACTGACATAAAGAGTAATAATCTCCCCGATATCCACGGTTACACCGGCAATCGGATAGGTGCTGATCACACGTCCGTCCGGAATTGTGTCATGGTTTTGCTCCTTGATTTCAACCCCGAAGCCCGCTTTGCGAAGCTCAATTTCCGCTTCACGTGCGTCAAACATCATATAATTCTTCAAAACCGTCTGCTCGGGGCCGCGGCTGACTGTCAGCACCAAATGAACCGTCTGAGAACCGGCAATCCGCCGCTCCTCACCCGCCGACGGGGACTGGGATATAATAAACCCTTTTTCAATGCTGTTCTCATAGGTTTCAACAATGCTGACAGTATAATCTGTTCCGAGAGACTGCACAAATTCCTCCGTGCAGATCTTACCGACACACTGCGCAACGTTGATCACGCGCGCGTCCCCCCTTCCGGAGAAAAAGAGCGTTTTGATAACCACGATTCCGGCAACAATCAGCGCAAGAAGGAAGGCGGAAAGAACGCCGAGAATAATCGGGGTCATCGTGGAGGCAGCATGCCGTCCCCTTTTTGCGGAATCCTCCTTCAGGTTGATCGCGCGGTTCGGATGCTTCTCCACCTTTTGCAGATAGCGGAGCATCTGCGCAGCAGAATCAAAGCGATCCGCCGGATTTTTCTCCATTGCGGTAAGAATCAGGGATTCCAGTCCCGCTGGAATATCATGTTTCAGCTCGCGCGGACGTTTCGGTGTATTGTTGATCTGCATCAGAGCAATGGAAACGGTGTTTTCATTGTCAAAGGGCAGCGTTCCCGTTGCCAGCTCATAAAGCACCGCGCCGAGGGAATAGATGTCCGACCGGGCGTCGACCTTTCTGCCGCTTGCCTGCTCCGGACTGATATAATACACGGTTCCGATCGCACGGTCGCTTTCGGTCGCTGTCTGAGCGCTTGGAAGCTTGGCAATCCCGAAATCGGCAACCTTCACCCTGCCGTCTTTCAGAATCATAATGTTCTGGGGCTTGATATCCCGGTGAATAACGCCGCGGCTGTGCGCATGATCCAAAGCAGCAAGGATCTGCTCGGTAATGCTGCAGATTTCCGTAAAGGAAAGAGCACCGTGCTCGGCAACATAATTCTTCAGGGTAATCCCCTCAATAAACTCCATCACGATGTATTTCAAATTGTCGCTGACCGATACATCGTAAATGTTGACAATGTTCTCATGGGAGAGCATGGCAACCGCCTTTGATTCGTTGATGAACCGGCGTACAGCCGCCTCATCGTCCGCAAATTCCTCGCGAAGCATTTTGACCGCGACCGTGCGATCCATCAAAGTGTCCAGCGCTCGGAAAACCACTGCCATGCCGCCGTTGCCGATTACTTCCTCTATTTTGTAGCGCCGGTCGAAAAGCCGACCGACATAATCCTCATATTTTGCCATTATTCCTCCGATCCGGTCGCGCGCTCCGCGTCTGTTTCCGCCGCGGCTGCGGTGATGTTGTCGGTTCCGCCCGCTTCGTTTGCAAGCGTCACAAGGGTAAGCAGTCCGTCCTCCAGCGTCATGGTGAAGTCGGAAAGAATTTTTGCGATAGCACTGTCGTCAAGGTGAGCGGTAAGACCGTCAGAGCAGATCAGCACACGACTGTGCTGGGCAACTGCGGTAAAGGTGTCCGGCTCAACCTCTTCCTCCACGCCGATCGCGCGGGTAATGATATTGCGCCTCTCATTGTACTTTGCCTCATCCTCGGAGATTTCCCCCATGTCTACAAGATATTGTACATAGGAGTGATCGCGGGAAAGACGCCGGAGTGTTCCGTCCGCTGTGCAAAGATAGACGCGACTGTCCCCGACATTCACGCCGTAAAGCAGATCGTGGGTTACCAATGCTGCGGCAAGGGTTGTTCCCATACCATGCAGTTCCGGACGGGCCGCGGCGGTTGCATGAACCGAACGGTTTGCCTCCCGTGCCGCAGCGGCAAGCGCCTGTCCGACTTTTTCCGCAGGAACGGTAAAACACCCTTCCTCACTGTCAAAATGCTGCTCGGCAAAGGAAGCAGCCGCCGCAGAGAAAGCGCGCACGGCAAGGCTGCTTGCCTCTGCCCCTCCGACTGCTCCACCCATCCCGTCACAAACGCAAAGCAGGACAAGACCGGGGCAGAGCTCACGCGCAAGGAAGCTGTCCTGATTTGCGGTGCGCTGTCGTCCGATGTCTGTCGTTCCGAAAATGACCATATCGGTTCCTTTCATAAAGTGTTATAGAATACTGTATGAAACCGGCTGAGTTTTATGCGTCCTCTGACGGTTCCGTTCCCTGAGGAACTTCCCGGTTGCGTCGGAGCTGCCCGCATGCGGCATCGATGTCCCGCCCCAGCCGGCGACGCACCGTCGCGTTGATTCCGAGGCGCTCAAGCTCCTGACGGAATGCAAAGGCACGGCGGTCATCCGGCGGTCGGAAACCGCGCTCTGTAACCGGATTCAGTCGGATCAGATTAACGTGAAGCGGCGTTCCGGCCGGAAAATAGCGGCGCAAAAGGGTACAAAGACGCGCGGCATCCTCCGGACGGTCATTCTTCTCCTCAATCATTGTATATTCAAAGCTGATACGGCGCATGGTCGCGTCATAATAGTCGCGGCACGCCGACAGCAGGGTATCCAGCGGAAATTTTCGGTTAATCGGCATGATTGCACTGCGCGCACGGTCGCTTGAGGCATGCAGAGAAATCGAAAGAGTAATCGGAAGATTTGCTTGTTTCAACTCCGGTATTTTATCGGCCACTCCGCAGGTAGAAAGGGAAATATGCCGGTAACCGATGTTCAGACCGGCAGGATCATTTACCAATCGGAGAAAACGAAGAACATTCGGCAGGTTGTCGAGCGGCTCCCCGATTCCCATCATAACAACACCGCCGATCCGTTCCCCGCAGTCCCGTCCGGCGGCAGCAACCTGACCGCAGATTTCAGACGCTGTCAGATCACGGACCTTTCCGCCGATTGTGGAAGCACAGAAGGCACAGCCCATACGGCAACCGACCTGTGAGGAAACGCAAACGGTGTTGCCATGCTCATAACGCATCAGGACGCTTTCAATATGCTCCCCGTCCGGGAGACGAAAAAGATATTTTACGGTTCCGTCCTCGTGCGAAACCTGCTTTGTCTCAATTGCCGGCATCCGGTACTCCGCACAGTCTGCCAGACGTGCGCGAAGGGATGCGGAAAAATTCGTGATTTCGGAAAGCTGTTTTCCCGCAGAGAAAGCGGAAAAAAGCTGGCGTGCCCGGTATTTTGGCTCTCCGATGGATAGGAAAAACTCCTCAAGCTCCGGAATCGTCATCGAGCCGAGATCCGGACGACGTGTGCTGTCTGCTTCAAAAATGGGATTATTCCCCCTTTCTTCGGAACCGGGAAAGGAAGAAACCGTCCGTTCCGGTGATATGCGGCAAAAGTGTCAGCATGCCGTTCTCAGAGCGCAGCTCCCGTCCGTCCTCCGCACGGAAAACAAAATCCTCCGGCTGAAAATCGGGATGCTCGCGCAGAAAGCGCTCCGCTACCTCCTCGTTCTCCGCACGTCGCAAAGTACAGGTAGAGAAAACCATTCTTCCCCCTGCACGGAGGTAAGCGGCGGAAGCATCAAGAATCGCGTAGGAAAGCTCCGGCAGTTCCTTTACCTCTTTCTCCCCTTTTCTGCGGACATCCGGCTTTTTTGCCGCAACACCCAGACCGGAGCAGGGTGTGTCGCAGAGGAGAAAGTCCACCTTTCCCCGAAGCTTCGCACGGGGCTGAAGAGCGTTTTGAACAGCCGCCTCGATGATAGTGCAGCCGAAGCGACGCGCCCCCTCCTCGATAAGCGGAAGCTTGGAACGGTGAAGATCAAATGCCCACAGCTTTCCTTCATTTGCCATGCCCATGGCGACCGCCAAGCTTTTGGAGCCGGGAGCGGCACAGACATCGCATGCAGTACTGCCGGGGACAGCTCCGAGAAGCTCGGCAGCCAGCTGAGAGGCCTCGTCCTGAATCAGGTAATCCCCGCTGTCAAAGCCGGGAAGAAAGGACGGAACCAGATCTCCGCGCAGCAAAATACCGTTCGGAGAAAAGGGCGTCTTTTCCGGAGAATATTCTGCAAGGCGCGCAAGCAGGGCTTCCCGGGTGGTTCGGAGGGTGTTGACGCGCAGCGTCAGGGGGGCGCGACAGCAAAGCGCGGCAAGCAGCTTTTCTGCCTTCTCCTCACCGTAATCCTCCACAAAGGACCGGCAGATCCATTCCGGGAAGGAGTATCGGACAGAAAGATACGGGATCACCCCGTCCTTTTTTTCCGGGAGAGCAACCTCTGGCGCGCGCAGATACGCGCGGAGCACAGCATTGACAAAGCCGCGTTCGCCCGTCTGACGGGCAAGGGACACCGTCTCATTGACGGCGGCATGACTCGGCGTGTTCAGATAAAGAATCTGATAAAACCCCAGGCGAAGGATATATTTCGTAAACCGCTCCAGCTCGCCGAGCGGGCGGGAGGAAAACCGTTCAATATAATAGTCCAGTGTAATCGCCCGTTCGGTTACACCGTAAACGAGCAGGGTGAACAGCGCCCGGTCACGTGGATCGGTAAACTGCGCCAGTCCGGAAGGAAGCGCGAGATTGATATATTTCCCGTCCCGCTCCGCATCGCAGAGAAAACGGAGTGCAGCGTCTCTGACCTTGTCCTTCATACAGTATCCTCAGTTCTTGCGATTCCTGCCCCCTGCAATAATAATCAGACGCAGAAGCTGCACAAGCGAAACCGCAAGAGCGGCAACATAAGTGAGAGCAGCGGCAGTCAGTACCTTTTTTGAAGCTTTCAGCTCATTGTCGGAAAAGCGGTCGCTGTCCCCGAGCGCGGCAAGCGCCCGACGGCTTGCATCAAACTCCACCGGAAGTGTGACCGCCTGAAACAGCATGGCAAGCGCAAAGAAAATGATACCGGCGTAGCAAAGCGATGGGAAAGAAAAAAGCAGGCCGAGCAAAAACAAAGGCATTGCCAGCTGTGAACCGATTCGGGAAACGGGAATAATGGCGGCGCGCAGCTTCATCGGGGTGTATTGCTCCGCATATTGAACGGCATGCCCCGCTTCATGTGCAGCAACGCCGACGGCAGCGGCACTGTCAGAGCCGTATACGGATTCAGAAAGGCGCAGAACATTGGAGGAGGGATCGAAATGATCGGTCAGCTGTCCCGCAATCCGCTCGATACGGACCCCGTAAAGACCGTGACTGTCAAGAATCATCCGCGCGGCCTCCTCCGCCGTCATGGAATTCTGCAAACGAATCTTCGCGTATTTTTTATAGGTGGTCTGCACATTGATCTGCGCCCAGAAGGCGAGCAGCACAACCGGCAGCACAAGCACAAGATAGGTCCAGTCAAAAGCGTAATAGCCCGGCATAATCAATCCTTTCCGCCGCGGAGCAAATCTCCGTCGGCAAGCTTCCTTCCCCGCAGGTAATCGGATGCATTCATTTTCTGTTTTCCTTCCGGCACAAGCTCGGAAATGCCAAGTAGGGATCCGCCGCCGCAGGCAACGGAAAGCTGTCCGTCCGAGCAACATACCGTACCGCAAGGTGCGTTTATGCTCCCCCCAGGCAGATAAGAGGCGGCAATTTTGATGAGCGATCCGCCCGGCAGATAGGCCCGGCACATCGGAGACGGGGAAAGCGCGCGGATCCGGTTGTGAAGTGTATCCGCGGGAAGCGAGAAATCAAGCATCTCCTCTTCCTTTCCGATCTTCGGAGCAAGGGTCGCACGGGAAGAATCCTGCGGAATGCGGACCAGCTTCCCTTCTGCTGCCAGACGCACGGTTTCGGTCAGAAGCGCCGCACCGATCCCGGAAAGCTTTTCGGTCAGCTCCCCGCAGGTCTCATTCTTCCCGATCGGGCATCGGCGGGTAAGCAGCATATCACCGGTATCCATCCCCTCATCCATATACATGGTCGTAATGCCGGTTTCCTTCTTCCCGTCCATCACAGCACGCTGAATCGGTGCTGCTCCCCGATATTCCGGAAGAAGACTGCCGTGAACGTTGATACAGCCGAAAGGCGGATAATCCAGAACGTTCTTCGGCAAAATCCTTCCGTAAGCAACAACCGCGATCAGGTCAGGGTCAAGCTGCCGGAGAAGCAGGGCAAAATCGTCTCCCCGTAGCGTATGCGGTTGAAAAACGGGAATTCCCATTGCCAGCGCCGCTGTCTTGACGGGAGGCGGGGTAAGTATCATTTTTCTCCCCTTCGGCGCATCCTCCCGCGTAATACAGCCGATAATTTCGTGTCCGTCGGCGGCAAGGGCACGCAACGGCGGCACAGCGAAATCCGGAGTGCCCATATACAGTATTCTCATGGCTTTCCTTTCGGTCAGTCTATCAGTCCGGCTTCCCGCATCTCATCCTGCGTGAGCATCTTTTCCGCCACATCCGTGTAAAGCACGCCGTCAAGATGATCAATCTCATGGCAGAACGCCTTGGCAAGCAGTCCGGAACCTGTCATTTCAAAGGGCTTTCCGTTGCGGTCCAGAGCACGAACCGTCACCGTCATCGGACGGAGAGTAACACCCCATCTTCCGGGCAAAGAAAGGCAGCCCTCGTAGCCCTCCTGCTTCTCCCTGGAGCGGCGGATAATTTCCGGATTGACAAGCTCGATCAGTCCGCTTTCCTCCGTCTCAATCACGACCACACGACGCAGGACACCGACCTGCGGACCGGCAAGTCCGACGCCGCCTGCAGCACGCATCGTCTCCGCCATATCGTCCAGCAGAGTCCGGATCCGCGGAGTCACCTCATCCACAAGGCGGCAGGTTTTGCGGAGGGTAGGATCTTCATTTTTCAGAATGTTCAGAATTGCCATCTTATCTCCTTTAGTCTTCCCCTGCATCCGGTCTATATGCCGGAGGGATTGAAATCCACGGAAAGTGTCACGCCGATTTTTGCCCCGCCCTCTCCGAATTCACAGAGAAGAGAGGAAAAAAGCTCCCGCGCGCGGGCATTCAGCCGGCATTTGACAACCATCCGCAATCTGTATTTATCCGCAAGTTTGTAAATCGGTGCCTCAAAGGGCCCGAAAGCAATCACCTTAACATCACGGAAATCCCCGGCGATTGCCCGTCCGAAGGAAGAAGAAAGCCGTTCGGAGGCACGCGCCAGCGCGTCCTCATCCCTTGCGGAAAGGGTCATCAGAACAAGATCACAGAACGGAGGCCAAAGATACGCCTCGCGGAGTTTGATCTCCGCCTCGTAAAACTCTTCATAATCCCCTCTGCAGGCAAGGCGGAGCGCTTCATTATCCGGCTTGAAGGTCTGTACAACCGCAACACCGCCGCGCTCGGCGCGTCCCGCGCGCCCGACAACCTGCGTGATGAGAGAGAAAGTCCGTTCGTTTGCCCGGTAATCTCCAAGTGAAAGGGAGGCATCGGCATTGAGTACGCCGACAAGTGTGACAAGCGGAAAGTCGTGCCCTTTTGCCACCATTTGGGTACCGAGCAGGACATCCGCACGATGCGCCCGAAATGCCGAAAGCAAAGCATTGTATGCTTCCTTTGTCGCTGTAGTGTCTGCATCCATCCTCGTCGGTGTCAGCTCCGGAAGCAAGCGGTTGATTTCCGCCTCCGCCTGTTGCGTTCCGCAGCCCATAAAGGTCAGCTTGTCGGATCCGCAGGAAGGACATTTTTTCTGAACCGAGCAGGTATAACCGCAATAATGGCAAAGCAGTCTCCCGTCTGTCTCTCCTTTTTCGCGATGCCGCGCAAGCGGAACCGAGCAGCTCGGGCAAAGAACCGTCTCCCCGCATGACATGCACAGCTCAAAGCTGTTGTATCCGCGGCGATTGAGAAAAACAATCGCCTGCTCCCCGTGTGTCTTCAGAGCCTCCAGCCGGGTCAGAAGCTCCCGGGAGAAGGGTGCGGTATTTCCGGAACGCAGTTCCTCCCGCATATCAGCAATCCGTACCTCGGGCAGCTTGGCACCACCGTAGCGCTCGGTCAGCCGAAGAAGCTCATACTGTCCCGTTTTCGCCTTCCGGAAGCTTTCCACGGACGGCGTGGCGGAACAAAGCAGCATAAGCGCCTTTTCTTTTGCGCAGCGGAAGCGCGCCACGTCGCGCGCATGATATTTCGGATCGGTATCGGATTTATAAGTATGCTCCTGTTCCTCATCGAGCACAATCATGCCGAGTCGCGGCAGAGGCGCAAAAACCGCGCTTCTGGTACCGATTACAACATCAACCGTGCCCGAACGAATCCGCTTATAGGCATCCAATCGCTCCCCTGCCGAAAGAGCAGAGTGCAAAACGGCAACCCGCTCCCCGTAAAAGGAGCAGAAAATTGAAACGGTCTGCGGAGTGAGGGAAATCTCCGGAACCAGCAGAATAACCGTTTTCCCGGCGCCGGTGACCTCATCAATCATCGCCTTGATCACACGGGTTTTTCCGCTGCCGGTTACACCGAAAAGCAAAGCCGCTTTCGGCTCTCCGGAGCGGAAAAGCTCGCAAAGGCGAAGCCAGACCGCACGCTGCGCGTCGCTCAGAATATTCTTCTTTGTGGGATCAATCCGGATATCCGCATAGGGATTTCGGAAAGCTTCGATTTTCTCCGCCCGGATCAGCCCGCGCTCCTCAAGAGCCTTCAGCTGTGCCGAGGTACAACCGGCTCTCTTCAGAAGGGCACCGCGTTCCTCTCCATCCGCAGCGATAACAGCGGCGAGAAGAAGACGCTGCTTTTTTCCGGTAACCGCGCGGGGGCCCCGCCCCTCGGCTGCTTCCTCCGCCTCCCCGACCGATACGGCAAGATGCAGAACAGTAATGAATTTTTCATTTGTCGGCTCCTTGACCGCATAATCGCGGAGAAGAAATCCGCGGCGGCACAGACGCGCGACCAGTTCCCCGGCGCTTTCCCCGAAATCCTCTTTCAAGCGCCCGACGGTAACCTTTCCGGCGAGACGAACATAATCGTATACGGCGCGCTCGGTCGGTCGGAGCGCTTCGGGATCTCCCTTCCCGGGCAAAAGCAATTCGCTGAGTCCGGAAAAGGCAGCGGTGGGCAGAAGCGTCCGTGCCGCCTCCCCCACCGTACAAAGAGTTGTTTTCTTCAGATAAGCACAAAGCTCAAGCTGACGGTCGTCAAGGGCAAAACGGTCGCTGTTTACCGCAAGCACGGGCTTCACGCGTTCATATTCACAGGAGTCGGAGAGGGCGGTAACAAGCGCCGGAACCCGGCGGTTCGAAGGACCGAACGGTACGGTGACAAAGGTGCCCGGACGTACTTCTCCCTCCGTTTCATCCGGAAGATAATAGTCATACGAACGATCGACATGATAAGGCACGTCGAGAATGTGAACCTTGACAAATCCGCTCATGGCTCCCGATCCGGATCAGGCGTGCTTCGGCTCGTCGATAACATATTCACCGTCAGCGATACGGTTGATCGCCGCCTTGACGGCCTTTTCCTCCGATGCCTCCAGCTTCAGCATGGCTGCGATGGTTTTATCGGTTTCCTTGCTTGCAATCTTGCGCTCGGCCTCGGCACGGCGCTCCACATACTCGTCAGTCAACTCACGGGCGCATTTCGCCGTTGCGATAACAAGCTCGTAGCGGTTGATCTTTCCTTTTGTCAGTTCATCGATTGAGGGCTTGATCATAATATCTGTCTCCTTCGGATTATCCAATTAGTTATTAAAATACTTTTCGGCCGCGTGAGGCGTACGCCTTACCGTGAGCTGCTCGGAAAGCGCGATTGCACGGATCATGTCTGCCGTCGTCTCCGCCTTGCCTGTCTCATTCACGAGGATGTAATCGTATTTCGGAAGCTCATCAAGCTCGGCATGGGCGCGTGCCAAACGACGCAAAATGGATTCCTCGCTGTCTCTCGCACGGGTACGCAGACGGCGTTCCTGCTCTGCGGCTCCGGGCGGAACAATCATTACGAGAATGGCGTCCGGATAGACCTTTTTGATTTGTGCGCCTCCGACAACATCAATCTCCAGCAGAAGATGCTTTCCGCCGCCGAGCGCCTCGAGCACGGGTGCTTTCGGTGTTCCGTAATAATTACCGAGATACTCGGTATACTCCAGCAGCTCATGCTCGGCAATCATGCGTTCAAATTCCGCACGGGTTTTGAAGTAATACTCCACACCGTCGCGCTCTCCTTTGCCGGGGAAGCGCGTAGTCGCGGAAACGGAAAGGGCAAAATCGTCATTGTACTGCGTCAGGAGCTTCATAACCGTTCCCTTACCGCTTCCGGCAGGACCGGAAACAACGAAAAGCAGTCCGGGTCTTTTACCGAAGAAGTCATTCGCCATATCAGCCTTCCCCCTCGCCCTCGTCCTCTGACTGTTTTCCGTTCAAACGCCAGGAAATGGTCTCCGGCTGCACGGCGGAAAGGATCACATGCTCGCTATCCGTAATGATCACGGAACGGGTCCGTCTGCCGCAGGTCACATCAATCACACGCCCCGCGTCGCGCGCGTCCTGAACCAGTCTTTTGACCGGCGCACTGTCCGGACTGACAAGCGCCACAACCCGTTCGGAGGCAACCACATTTCCGTAGCCGATACTGATGAATTTCATATACACTCCTGTATTTTACTCGATATTCTGGATTTGCTCCCGGATTTTTTCAAGCTCACTTTTCATCTCCACAACCTTGCGGCTGATCGAAAGGTTCGCGCATTTGGATCCGATCGTGTTGGTTTCCCTGTTGATCTCCTGCAACAGAAAATCAAGCTTTCTTCCGGCGGTACCGCCCGCGTCCAGAATATCACGAAAGGCGGAAAAGTGACTGGAAAGCCGCACAAGCTCCTCATCAATTGCGATTTTGTCTGCAAAAAGAGCGCATTCGGTCAGAAGCCGTCCCTCGTCTGGCACGATTCCCTCCTCTCCGAGCAGCTTGCCAATACGGTCCCGCAGTTTATCCCTACGCGCGCGGACATCCTCATCGGACAGGGCAGCAATTTCCGGCGTCACCGCCTCAATCCCCGCCAGCTTTCCACGAATATCCTTTTCAATTTTGGCACCCTCAGCAGCGCGGGCAGCAAGAAACACATCCGCGGCGTCGGCAAGCGCCGGAAGCAACAATTGCCAGTCCTTTTCCGCATCGTGCTCCGGCTTCTTCACCCGGAACACCTCCGGGTTGGCGGCGACACGCATCGTTGTAATATCGTCCGGCAGTCCGAAACGGCGCGAAAGCTCACGCAAAGCGGCGATATACGCTTCGGTGTAATCCTCATCAAGGGTTATCTCCGCCGAGTTAACGGAGGACAGATTCTCAACACCGATATAGACATCCACTTTCCCGCGCGCGACACCCCGCCCGGAAAGATACGATTTGACCTTGTCCTCAAGAAAGGAGTAAACGCGGGGCAACTTAACGGTACAGTCGAGGAAGCGGTTGTTCACCGAACGGATTTCCGCCGTAACCTCCCGTTCCGCCGTACGATGCACGCCGCGCCCGAAAGCAGTCATGCTGTATATCATATCATACCTCGAATCCGATTTCTGCCGCAGATCGCTCTGTTTCTTTATATTATATAATATTTAACCAGGGAAAGTCAACCATCCGCGCAATTTTCGAAGCATCGGACTTATCGTTTTATTCGGAGTATTGAGGGGATTCCCGCCGATATTCGGTCGGAGTCATCCCGGTCAGGCGTTTAAAGGTATTTGAAAAGTGGTAGACACTCGAAAAGGCAAGCGTTGCGGCGATCTCCTTGATTTCACAGTTCCGGTTCTGAAGAAGCTGCTTTGCGCATTCAATCTTCCGCTCAAGCATATACTGTTTCGGAGTCGTACCGTATTTCCGTTTGAAAACCGCAGTGATATAATTGCTGTTCAGATGAAACTGCCGCGCAAGCTGCTCCACGGACAAAGTGAAATCCATTCGATTGTCGATGAAAAGCTTCAATCGCAGCGGCAAATCCACCTTAACCTCATTGCCGCGTACCTCGCGGTCCATACGAAGAATCATGGCGGAAAAAACCTGTGCCGCGCGGTAGTTCCGCTCATCCAGGCTCTCCTCTGTCGGGGAAGAGTAAATGTTATGGATTTCATGAATCATCGGAGAAAAATCGCTGTGCAGCACAATCACCGGAGCTGTAATATCATACGCCTCCAGGAGCTTGGTAATCAGCTTCCCGCGGACATTGATCCAAATTTTCTCGAACGGGTGCTCCCGGTCTGCATAATAAATATGGGAGCAGTTGTTATTGAGAAAGTAAAAATCCCCTGCAGAAACGGAATATTTAATTCCCTCACACTCGATATAACCCGTTCCGGAGAGAACCGCTTCAAAGACATAAATTCCGAAACGCCGCACACCTGTGCGGCATCGTTCAATCCGATAGCCCGGGAAAGGATGCGTAATTCCGAGCGTTTCCACATAAAGAGGATCGTTCATGGAAAAGGCAAGTGTGTTGTGAAACAGTTCTTCTCCGGGGAGGGAAATCTTTACGCTCTTCTTGGGGGGCTGAAAAGTATTCTCCAACATTGCTCACCTCATGCAGAAGGTTTTTTTGTATGTGTACGGGGGAATTTCGTATTGACTGTCTGATGCCTAAATGATATCATAGTACTAAGGAAAAGTAAAGTCCGAACTTGCTTTTTTCAGGTGATTTTTTTATTAAAAAAGAAAGGAAATTTGAAAAACGGAGGAAATCATGAAAACGAAAACGATCTGTCTTCTGCTCGCTGCTCTGATGCTTCTGCTCGCTTTGTCTGCCTGCGGTGAAAACACGCCCTCTGTTACGACAAATCCCGATGATACGCAGATAACCACAGAATCCCCCGCAACAAGCACGGAATACGTCGAACAGCTCGTTCTGCCCGATGATCATAAATACAACGGATCCACATTTACGATTCTGTGCACGGCCAATATGGCAAATCCTCCCACGCCGTTCAAGGAGAACAGCGGTTATTCGGAAATCATTAACGAGGCGGTCTACCAACGCAACGCCAAAATCGAGGATTCGTTTGACGTGGTCATCGAGCTGATTGAAGAATACTCCCTTGCAGTCGGACCGACCGTTACGCGGTTTATTGCAAACCGGACCTCCGGTGATACGATGTATGACTCCAGTCTGATCGCCGTTCAGGAAGCAAGCCAGTTGGCCTACCAGGGATATCTGTCGGATTTGGGAGACATGCCTTATGTCTGTCTGGAAAAATCCTGGTGGGATCAGAATGCCAACAAAGAAATCAGCATTTTCGGAAAAACCTACTATACCACCGGTGATATTTCCTTCAGCGATAAAGAATACACCTTCTCCGTGGTTTTCAACAAGGATCTCGCAAAGGAAAAGAACATCGAAGACCTTTATGCACTCGTGCGCGAGGGAAAATGGACTCTTGATAAGCTCAGTGAGTTAAGTCAGCTTGTCTCGGAGGATCTCGACGGCAACGACATCCTCGACCAGAACGATCAGTACGGTCTGATGGTCTGGGCACAGGGTCTTGTCACGATGATACACGGATCCGGCAACAGCATCGCCCGCATCGATGAAAACGATCAGTTTGTTCTCAGCCTCAATAACGAAACCTGCGCTTCTGTGACTACGGACTTTGTGAAGCTTCTGAACGAGCCGTCCTCTGTCAACTTTCAGTCATCCAAGGCAATCGAGGGATCCTGGATGACTATGGTAAAGAATAATCAGGTACTCTTCCTCCTTCAGTATCTGAAAGCGGTTCCTCTGTTGCGCGACTCGGAAATTCCCTTCGGCATTCTCCCGGTCCCGAAATACACCGAAAGCCAGGACCGTTATCATTGCGGAATCACCAATCTGACTGCCATGTACAGCGTTCCCGCAGATATCGCGGATGAAGAGATGAGCGGAGTCCTCAGCGAAGCAATGGCCAGTTACTCCCAAAAAACCGTAACGCCCGCTTATATTGAACGCGCGGTCAAAGGTCTTTACGTTTCGGACGAGGAAAGCGTGGAAACACTGGAGCTGATCTTTGCTAACCGGCTGTATGACCTCGGCACCTTCTATCGTCTCGGTGCTTTGAATACCATGCTTGGCAATATTGTTATGAGCAAAAACGACACCTTTGCGTCCGATTACGGCCGCTACTCCATTGCTGCAGAAAAAATGGCAAATCAGATCAATGATTTCTTCCAGTCCAGCAATGATTGATTGCCGAAAAACCAAAAAAAGAACGCCCGTGGGCGTTCTTTTTTTGTATCCGTTGTAAGAAAAAGCAGCAGACCGACAAGCCCGGCAAGTCAAAACATTTTTTTGAATGTTCCGAGAATGCCGCGCGCAATGGAGCGCCCCACTTCCCTGCCGATGCTTGTCACGGCGGAAGAGGTCATTTTGGAAATGGGGTTGCTTTTTCTTTTTCTCTCCCGTTCCTTTTCCTTCTCCTTCTTTTCCTTTGCCTCTGCTTTTTTCTTTTCTTCCTCTGCGGCGCTCTTGGCTTCTTCCTCGGCTTCCTCCGTAAGAATCTCATAAGCTGAACGGTTATCAACCGCATCCTCATATTTCCCGTAGAGATCATCCGCGCGAATTTCTGCGCGGCGCCGGTCCGCGTCTATTGCGCCCATCGCAGATTGCGGCGGCAGAATGGTCGCCCGCTCCACAACGGAGGGAATTCCCTTTTCATCCAGGAAACTGACGAGAGCCTCCCCGGTTCCGAGGGCGGTAATCGCTTCTACCGTGTCAAATGCAGGATTTGTACGGAAAGACTGCGCCGCAGCACGGATGGCTTTCTGCTCTGCCGGAGTATAGGCACGCAAGGCATGCTGAACACGGTTCCCCAGCTGTGCAAGCACAGGATCGGGAATATCGGAGGGCTGCTGCGTAATAAAATACACTCCCACTCCTTTGGAGCGGATCAGCTTCACCACCTGTTCAATTTTATCCCGGAGCTGCTTCGGTGCATCGTCAAAAAGCAGATGCGCTTCATCAAAAAAGAAAACCAGCTTCGGTTTTTCCAGATCTCCTGCCTCGGGAAGATCCTCAAACAGTTCCGCAAGAAGCCAAAGAAGGAAGGTAGAATACATCAAGGGGGACTGATAAAGCCTCTGACAGTCGAGAATGTTGATATACCCTCTTCCGGAGCTGTCAAAGGTCATCCAATCGTCCAAACGGATATCCGGCTCACCGAAGAAAAGATCGCCACCCGCATCTTCCAACTGAAGCAGCGCGCGCTGAATGGCGCCGCAGGACTGTTTCGTGATATTGCCGTAGCGATTCAGCAATTCCTTTGCGTGCTCGGAAAGATAGGTAATCATGGCGCGCAGATCCATCAGATTGATCAGCTCCCAGCCGTTGTCATCCGCCACACGGAAGGCAATCGAAAGAACGCCCTCCTGCACCGCGGAAAGGGAGAGCAGCCGGGAAAGCAACGTCGCTCCCATCTCGCTCACTGTGGTCCGGACAGGATGACCGTTTTGACCGTAAACATCCCAAAAACGGACAGGGAAGCTCTGATAACGGAAATCCTCCCGGATACCGAGTCGATCAAGCCGTTTTTCGACATTGTCATTCGGTGTCCCCTGCCGGACACACCCGGCAAGATCCCCCTTCACGTCCGCAAGAAACACGGGAACCCCAAGTGCGGAAAAGGACTCCGCCATAACCTTCAGCGTGATGGTTTTTCCCGTTCCGGTCGCCCCGGCAATCAGCCCGTGCCGGTTTGCCATTTTCGGCAAAATATACGCCTCGCATTCTCCCTTGCCGACTAAAATTTTCCCGTCCTTCAGCATCTTGCAAGCTCCTTATTCGGATCCTTTAATATGATTCATTATATCAGCCGCCATTCCAATTGTCAAGGCACGGCTGAAAAGGAAATGCCCGGAGGTCCCGTTATGGGTGGACAGCGAAAAAGGATTGCATCCTGCAAAACAAGGATCCCCTCATCCGTCACCATAGAAAGGTCCCAATCCTTACAGGAGATTCCTTCAAAATACAAGAAGCGACCGTGCATTTCTGCCGGGATGTGCTGTCCGTTGTCCCTGACGGACAGGCAGAACTCCTGACAAGGAATCTCTTCACAGTCCCCCGGTTCTGCAATCGCAAGGATCGTGCACTTTAAGTTGCATTCAATTAACCGCGTGACCCGTCAACGGCTCCCGAAATCAAAAGGATGTGCCGTTTCGGGATTGCGGCCCTCGTGCTTTTCGTAGTATCCGATCAGGGTTCCCGATTCCTCCCGCAAGGCCACCATGTAAACATCCCGGTTGTCTTTTTCGTGATGGAATTCAAAGACACGGTTATGATCGGTGCTTTCCTTGAACCAGGCGACGGTCATTTTGATCCGTTCTTGAGACTTTGGTGCATGACAGTCCAAGAGACTTCTTCCGATCAGCTGCGCTCCGCCGCGTTTTGCATAGTTCCGGATAGCAGCAGGATTCATGTAGAGGATGGTGTGGTTCAGATCACACAGCACAACAGACACCGGATCCTGATCCAAGACGCTTTTGAAGAATACAGACAGTTCCATGGTTTTCTCCAATCCTATGCCTTTCTCGTCAATGCAATGCCTTGCCGAAGGCATAGGCCCGCGCCATCACATCCGGATGTTTTGTCGCTTCACCGGCATCGCAGATTTCATCCCCGGTCAGGAATCCCGAAAGCGTTGCTTTTTCAAAGCAGTCGACCCACCCCCGCAAACCGCTGTACGCCTTTTCAAAGGTCTGAGCTCCGCCGTCTGCAGCTGTGGCAATCAGGTAGACTTTACGAAAGCGGTATTCCGCCGGGTAAAGCGGATTCAGGCGATCAAGGAAGGTCTTCATCTGCCCGCTCATCTCATAATAGTAAATCGGCGTTGCAAAAACCAGCGTGTCGGCATTTCTCACCTTTTCCAGCAGCTCCGCCGCGTCGTCCTTCAGAACACACCGTCCGGTTTTCTGACAGGAAAGGCAGCCGATGCAATACGAAAGTTTCTTGCCCTTCAGGCTGACGAATTCAACCTCACTCCCGGCGTCAGCAGTACCCCGCGCACATTCCTTTGCCAGAATTTCGGAATTGCTTCCCCCGCGCAGACTTGTTGACACAATAAATACCTTACTCATTTTATCGTTCCTTTCATTCCGTTAACTTCCCGCTTCAATCCCTGAAATACAGATCCCTTGTATAGACCTTCTCCGGCACATCCTTTATATCGTCATGGTACCGGTTTGCAAGAATCACATCGCTTGCCTCTTTGAATTCAACAAGATCGCGGATGACCCGACTGCCAAGAAAGGTATCCTCCTTCATCGTCGGCTCATAGATCACAACCTCGATACCCTTTGCTTTGATACGCTTGATAATGCCCTGAATGGACGACTGGCGGAAGTTATCGCTTCCCGCCTTCATGGTCAGGCGGTACACGCCGACGGTCTTCGGGTTCCGGGCGAAAATCCGATCGGCAATGAAGTCTTTTCTTGTGCTGTTTGCGGCAACAATCGCCGAGATGATGTTCTGCGGCACATCGTTGTAGTTGGCAAGAAGCTGTTTTGTGTCTTTCGGCAGGCAATAGCCGCCGTAGCCAAAGGATGGGTTATTGTAGTGATTGCCGATTCTCGGATCAAGACACACCCCCTCGATAATCGACTTTGTGTCAAGTCCGCGCACCTGCGCATAAGTATCGAGCTCATTGAAGTAGCATACACGGAGCGCAAGATAGGTGTTGGCGAACAGCTTGACCGCTTCCGCCTCTGTCGGGTTCATAAAGAGGACATCAATGTTTTCCTTAATCGCGCCCTCTTTTAAGAGGTTTGCGAAGGTCTCCGCCGCCCGACGGAGTCTTGCGTTCTTAACCGGGACACCGACGATGATACGGCTCGGATAGAGATTATCGTAAAGCGCGTGTCCCTCACGGAGAAACTCCGGACTGAAAAGGATGTTGTCGCAGCAATACTTTGCGCTCACACCTTCGGTAAAGCCAACCGGAACGGTGGATCTGACAATCATAACGGCAGCAGGATTGACAGCCATGACCTGCTTGATAACACTCTCGACAGAGCTCGTATCAAAGGAATTCTTTGACGGATCGTAGTTTGTCGGCGTGGAAATCACAACAAGCTCTGCGTCGCGGTAAGCCCTGTTGCCGTCGGTCGTTGCCACCAGATCAAGCGGCTTTGTCGCAAGATATTCCTCGATTTCTTTATCGACGATCGGGGACCTTTTGCCGTTTATCATCTCCGCCTTTTCGGGGATGATATCCACGGCGGTTACTGGATTCTGTTGTGCTAAAAGCACGGATATGGACAAACCTACATATCCGGCTCCGGCTACTGCTATCTTCATTTTTTCTCCATTATAACTGCACTTCGCTCTGTCTGCAATATACTACTGCCTTTTTGCAGTCTTTTTGACGACACCGCAAAGATAGGATATACAATTGTGAAAAGTATTGCTTTTTCCGAAAACAATTACAGTGAACAAACACACTACCGCCACACAGACCAAAGCGTGAACCAAAAACGAAAGCAAGGGAACCGATAGAACAAGGATGCTGTTTATCCATTTCGATATGACGGATGCAGAAACCAAAAGAATACCCCAGACGGCATATTCACAGAAATAACTTTTGGCCGTTCTTTTGAATACGTGTTTATATAGGATCAGCGGATCGTACCACAGTTGTGTTGCGGCTCTCGAAAGGACCGTTCCGAAATATACGCCTGGTAAACCGATGGCTTTCACTGCGATAACGGATACCGCAATATTCAATACAGCCATGATGAGAGGTCTGTATTGCCCCTGAACAAAAAGGCCGTTTGCACTTCTGAAAGAACTGACTATCGTTGTGTTTCCTTTGATAAAAAAGTCAAGGCAAAGAAAAAGAAGCGCCCAAAACCCGATAAGCAAGTGTTCGTCAAACCAGACAGAACCGATGAATTCATCCAATAAAACAAACAGACAAACGGTAGATAAACAGAAGAACCACTCACAAACGAAGTTCATCATCCGAAAGAGTTCATATTGCCTTTCGCTATCCTTCGAAGCCGCCAGATTGCCGATGCTTGCAGTAACGGAATTCAAAAACGGAAGAGAAAGTGCATAAATTCCGTTTATGATCATTGTATAGTTTGTCGCCATTCCAACGATCCCCGTTCCGAGAAAGGCAGAGATCACAACACTGTCCGTTCCGGTTAATACCGTGCCCGAGATTTTGTACAACGCCGAAGCTTTACTGTCCCGAAAAACATGCCTGCGTTCTTCCGGGGTAAGCCGTTCTTTGTTGTGCTGCCTGATTTCCCGAAACTGCGAATCGGCTTTCAGCGATATCATAATATTTTGCAGCATAGTAAAGAATATCGTAAGAATCAGGTAGAGCAAAAACCGTCCGAAGCAGATAATCACGAGCAACTGAACGACTGTGCGTACAATGACCATTCCGATATTCAAAAAAGATAGTATGTAAGCCTGTTGATTGGCAGTAAACAGTGTGGATTTATAAACAAGCAAATAAGAAACGGCAGTGTTGACGACGTACAACAGAAAAATAATCTTTAAATCCTCTTTGACAGAAGGCGCATCAGCGATGATTCTGTCCAAAAAAGGAACCAATGCCAAACCGCCCAAAAAGATGACAGCGGCAATCATTCTGTATGCCGTTTTATACAGATGCATAAGCCGCGCAATTTGCCTGTAATCCTGATTGGCCATAGGCTTATAGAGTGCAAAGGTAATCGCGGAACCGATGCCAAGCTCGGAAAAGGAAAGAATTGTTAATATATCTGTAAATACTGCGGAGACACCGGTATATTCCATTCCCAGGTACCGTATAAAAACAGTTCTGATAACGAAGTTCGCGATCAAGGTAACCAGCTTCATTGCCAAGCCCGTTACCGTATTGGTCAGGGTATTTCTAACTCTTGATTTTGTGCCGACAATGTCCATTAATTCCACCGTTATTCAAAATGTTCTCAAGCTTTGGCTTCAAGCCGTACTCGGTATGAGAGCATGCCAGTTGCATAATCACGCTGCCAAAGCTCTCGTTGCCTTCCACCAAATCAACACCGTTTTCCGTTATGGCGATGTCCCATGCAACAATACGGATTTCGGGTACGACCATAGCGGCCTTTTTGACTGTTTCCGTAACTTGATTCCAACACGGCAGCTGGAATCCCATCAGTTCTCTGTCTTCCTTATCCGGAACAAATGTACTGTGTGAAGATGCTTTGGAATAAAACGGAGAAGCGATTTTCCCTGTTAATAGATCCAATGAAGCAACTTTTCCGCCTTGGGAGATGTTATCGATTTTAGAATCTTTTGCTCCGACCCTGATTCCCGCAAACAAAAACTCAACGGACTGATCTGTTCTGAGCGTTACAATTCTCACGGTGTTTAAGGAGCCGGGATGCAGCGGATTCATTGCCGGATGATTATAAATCTGCTCTTCAATCAGATTATACTGTTTTTCTTTTATGTAGTTTAAAAGGTCATAGAGATCGCTGTCCTTTTTGCTGTTGATTACTTCAACCTCCTTTCCGCTGTCTCCGCCGCTTGCTTTTGCTACGATATTTTTGTGAGTTTGAAGAAAAAATAATACTTCATCGTCCGAATGGTCTTCCGTGCTGACCCAATCGCGTTTTATGTATTCGGAAAATTTTTTCAGAAAACAGATCTTGTCATGAAAGATTTTTCTTTCACTTTGTTTATTGATTTTATCGTAGAGTTTAAAATTATAGAAAGTGGTAATAAAAGATTTGCGGTTTTCCGGAGAACGGAAATAAAAACCGAGATCGCCGTATTCCGTCCACATCGTACCGTATTTGACGGCAGATCCGATCATATCAAAAATCACTTGGACTTGGGATACACCCTGTGATTCTGCAATTTGTTTGGATATGGACAGCAAATCTGCTCTTTTTTCTGGTTTGCATAAATAATACACAGGGTCAAGAATATACATTTCCACCTCTGTTATATATCATTATCCGGAATGCTTCTCTTACAAATATCTTTTCGCTCTGAACTCTTCGACAAAATTCCAGAAGGAGTCTGCTTCCTGCCTCATGTTTTCTTCCATTTCAAGATGATATTTGCCGGCCAGTGCATCGTCGAGTACATGCAAGATTTTCTCTTGCGCTTTTTTATTATCTATGTATCGGCCGTCATAATAAAAATCGGGCAGATTCAGTCGGGTAAGCAAAAGATCTTTCAGTTTCCCTTCATAGTTTTCGTCATTATAGTTTGAAAAATCGATAGAGATGACGGGGACATTTTGCTTTAAGGCCAACAGGGTTCCGTGAAAATAACTTGTAACAACCGCGGAAGCCCCGGATAATACGGCAGCCCACTCAAAAGGATTCAGATCGTGTAAATAGAAATCTGCATCCCTTGCCGGCTTGAATACCGTTATTATTTTATATTCTTTTGCATATTTTTCCCTTAGCATTTTGGTAAGAAGGCAATCCGGCATCATAAAGACGATATATTTTTCCTTTAGATTGCACCGGTACTTTTTTAATATCCTCGCAGAACAGTTTTTCGCAAAGTCTCTGATTTTTTGAACGTCGATAACGCAGGTCGGATCACAACAATGCATCACTTGAATTTCCTTGCTGCAGGTTTTAACGAACTTTTCGGTATTTTGGTCCCTTACTCCAACAAGCACCATTTTATTCAATACTGCCGCACACTCTTTCAGGCGATTGATCGGTTCTTCCAAATAGCGCAAGCCGTGCACCGAGGCAGCGTAACTCACAACTTTACAGTGCTTGAAATCATATAAGGGCAGAAAGGCGGTCGGATACCCGTTCTGATTCCAATTAAAAACAGCATCACTTCCTATAACCAAAATATCATAGGAGCGATCAATAAAAGCAAAGACATCCTCTAAATTCGCAGCCTTCAGCCGCGGCGAAAGCGCAAGAGCAGGATAAACACGATGAAAACTTTTAATTTTCTGTATGTCTCTTAATCCGTTCATGATTCCATAGTGTTTTATGCCCCATAATACATTGAGGATTATTTTATTTTTTTCTCGGGGGGCAATATAATCAATAATTTCCACCGTATCATCCGGGAAACATTCGGAAAGGGTTTCGGAAAGGGAGAAGGCCTGCAGGTAGGCCCCGTAATTGATTGGCTTATGGAAAGTCAGAATTCCGATTTTCATGGGTCTTCCTTTGTGTCAAAACTTTATTTTCAGAAACCTATCCTTTTGATTTGTCTCCGACTTCATCACAATCCACGTCAACAGATAGAAGAACATGGTTCCGAACCACGAGTGGTCAACGGCTAACAACATAATGAAGATCAAAATGAATGTTCTGCTGCTCGCCGCGGAACGCCTTATCATACTGAACAGGGCACCAATCATAAACAACAGACCGATATAGCCGAAATTGAGCAAATTCGATACAAAGTCATTGGAATAATCTTTGTTGATGCCGAAAAACAAAGGATATTGGTTAAATCCGACTCCGATAATCTTATTTATACTGTTATAATCGGAAAACAAGGCGATATTTCCGAAAATTCTTTGTGAAAACGAGGAGTTTTCACGCCTGCTCGACGAACCGATGTTAGAAATTCTGTTTACATAATAATCTATTAAATCTTTCAAACTATCTACTGTATTGTAGAAAAAGATAAAAGCGATCACAACGAGAAGAATCAAGGCGGCTAACTGGAGTCTATGCTTCTGCTTGCCCCCTCTGTCAAAAAGAAAGCTTGCGGCAAGAGCAAGGAACAGTCCCAAAATCCCTGTCATGGAGCCCGATAGGATACACGAAATTCCGCAGATTACTGCTTTTATGTATTTCTTTTCCTGAATCAGATGTATGGTGATCGGAATTTCAAAGAAAGCCAAATAGGAGGGTTCTTCAAAAAAGGAATGCACTCTCAAATCGTGCGTATTCTTATCGTACAGTCCGCCGAAATAGCTCCCTTCCCCCAAAGGAAAAAACAGTCTTCCGTCATAAAATTCCATTCCCATGGACGCGAACACAAACTGCAGAATCGCCAATACCGCACATAGGAGTCCTATGGCTTCAGCAAATTGATAGAAGGAAGCCCTGATATCAAAAATCCACACGCTGCTGTATACAAGTAAATAGAGCAGAAAAGCGATCGCTACCTTTAATGCCAGACCCAGACTGGTATTTGATGAGTCAGTCAGGATAAAGGCAAACACGGTAAGCATAAAATCAACGGCGAGTAACACAAGCAAAGGCCTATACAGTGCACATTTGTTTTTTAGAATCAGATACACCGCCAGGAAAACGGCAAGAATATCGCAAAGGAACAATCCTCCCCCCTCTGTCAAAGCATAGGGATCCAGGATCGTCATCACAAGCGGGAACAATGCGAACAAACGGACTGATTCGATTCGCTCAGCTTCATTCGTACGAATCATGAACAAATTCCTTTCAAAAGCTGCGTTGCCTTCTCTGTATGGTACGCCGTGCCGTAATAGGTGCTGAACAGCGCTCTGTATTCAAGCATCAATTCCTCCTTCCGTATCGGCATACCGAGCTTTTTACAAAGAGAATTCATGTCATCATTCTCTTCTAAAGGGATGACATACTTCATGTCTTCCGATGCTTTCTTAAAGTCATGAAGCACCGGACTGTAGATGGGAATCAGGCCGGCCGACAGATAAGAGGATATTTTCGTCGGGGTGGCAACTCTGTTTACCACGGAAACACGTCGAAGAATGAAACCGTATACGGAATCACTCAGTTCCCTTTGCACTTCCTCTGCTTTGACGCTTTTTACATCGTAATTTTGGATCCCGATTGCCTTGATTTTTTCTGTTGCTTCTGCCTCGTTTTTTGCAAAGGTCAGAACCCTTAAGTGTGCGTCGGGATAGATATCTTCAATTTTTTTGTATAACAAAGCAGTTTCTTCAAAGCATTGCCAAAGCTCCAGGGAGCCCACATAAGCAAAATTCTTTTTAGAATAGTCCTTTTGCAAAATACTTTCTTCAGACAGCCGTTCATTAAAGCAGGGCATCAAGTAGGATTTATCATCAAATATGCAGTGAGACAAATTTTCGTAATGCTCCTTCATCTCTTGTGAGCAGAAGAAAATAAACTTCGCGTTTTTCATGACAAAACAGTCGATTGAATTCAGAACTTTGTACCTTAACATACTGTGATGTCTCATATAGGATTCATCGGCCGTAGCACCCTGCTGCCAAAGAATATAATTTTTATATCCTTTCCGGTAGAATCTGAACGCATCAACCCCCATCGGAAATACATATAGATCTTTTTTGTCCAACCCGTCAAGAGAAACAACCTCATCGCAGGCAAACCCGTTATTGATCAGCGCGGATTGAATAATACTGAGGTAATTTTTTAAAACCGCCATATTGGAATAATGAACATAAAAATGTGCTTTTTTCGCCACAAAACCGTCCCTCACTCAAACACTTTTTGCAATGCCTTTTTCAAGAATGCTCTTTTGGGATTCCAGAAGCTGTTTCGATAGGCTTCCCATTTATCCGCGTATTCTTTATAGATCGGATCTCCGAACAAATCATACAGAACTGTCAGCTGGGCAATATGTAACTTATGATAAAACGGACTGCATATTCTCTTTCCGTCCTCATATCTGCTCCAATACTTCATATCAAACTCCGGCAGCTTCTTTTTCAGGGAATGAAGCGTCGCCTCGAGAACAGCATGCGCTTTTGCGTTTTTCGTATATTTGCAGAAATCATATATTCCCCATAAGGAAAATATCCAGCCATTCAGAATCAACGGATCATGGGTACACTCATAAAAATATACATCCTCTCCGCAGTAATCGGTTGTGCCGCCATCGGAAATCGGTTTCAGCATAAAGGTCTTTGCTTTGTGGACAGCAGTTAAATACCGTTCGTCCTGGGTTTCTATATGCGCCCGAATGAGCATAGAAATTCCTTCGCCCTGTGCCATAGACGAATAGGGATGCTCCGGATTCTCGTAGGCAAAAGTGACCCAGCCTCCGTCGTTTTGCTGATTCGTTACCGCCCATTCTGCACAGGCAATCAATTTGTTTTTATAAAGCTCATCCTGAGTTTTCAAAAACAAATCATAAGCTGCCAAACCGTATTGGAAGATTCCGATAGAAAAATATATTTTTTCTCCTGTGTCCACATGGTATTTCGGTACCAGTATCCCCGGATCGTCCTTTGTGACCTTTTCCGTCAAATCATTATAATAGCCTGCCACTTCGGTTTTGGAATAGCAGCTTCCCGCCCCCTGCTTCACATGCGAGATACTGTTCCCGGTCAGCATCTTATACCATTTTTTTATTCTGTATCTTGAAACACCCATTTTCAAACGCCTTCTAACTGTTCCAGCAACACCGGTATCGTCGTATCAACTCTGTATTTTTCGGCTTCTTTCAGACAGAGCGGTTTCTTGCTGAGCAGGCTTGTCGGATTCCCTGCGACAGCTTTCAGAATCCCGATGAATGCAGACAAATCTCCCGTGGGATAAAGATATCCGGTGTTTTCGTTTACAAACTCGGCATTGTATTTCCAATCCGAGGCAATAACGGGAACTCCTGCAGAATAAGCATCAATCAGCGTCCCGGCCAATCCTTCCCCCTCATAGCAGGTAGGGAACAATAAAGCAAAGTAGTCTTTCAGAACCGTAACACTTTTGTCATAAGGAACTGTTCCGCCGTAACGGATCCATTCCGAAAATCCCTTCCGGAGGCTGTTGAACCATTCTTCCTGTCCTTTTTCAACCGGACCGTATATATCCAGCGAAAAGACTTGATACCCCCATTCTGCATTGACCGCCGCCACTGCATGAACAGCGTCCTCTATGCCTTTTTCCTTCATTACACGGGAAAAGGTGCAGAGTCGGTACGGCAGTCCTTGCGGGTAAACAAGCTCGCTTTCCGATAAGACAGGTAAATTTTTGCAGTTTGGCAAAACAAAGAGGTTGAAAAGCCCCATTTGTTCTAAGGTCTGCTTCATCGTATCTGTTTCCACATACACCCCGCAAAACCTTTTCAACCCGTTCAGAAGCCGTTTTTTGTTCGCAAGATATGCAGGAAGCCAACCTCCGATTACCGCATAGTGAAGTCTTTTTTTATAAAAGAAATTCCAGAAGCGCAACACCGGTATTAAGAACCTGAGTCCATTCTCCCCCGGCAGCATCACTATGTTCTCACACGTTCGGAACGCCTTTGGAAGAGTTACGAGCAATCCGGGTATTCTTTTTCCCCCACCGGCGAGGTCAAACAGCAGCAGATTCTCTTTCCCGAACCGTTTTTCAATTCCGGCAGTGATCACCTTTGTTTTAATGGTCTGTCCGTTCAAAAGGTTCTGTCCGAAGCCGAAGTGACCGATTATCGCTATTTTGCTCACAACACGCCTCACAAGAAATATTTTTTGAAAGCGTTATAGCCAAAGCACAGGACATGAACTGCGGCGCTTATCTTGTTGATCTTTTCGTACTGTGTCTGTATTTCCCATACCTGTCTGATACTCTTGCATTTGTTTGATGAAAGAGAACGGGCTGCGACGCGATATCGGACAAGTGCTTCATTGATGCCCTGCGCCACGGTTCCGTTGCGCAGAAGCATCAACCAAGTGGCATAATCCTGGCCTCCCCGCCGCAAGGGCATACGAAAGTCTCCGAGTGCAGTTCTGTCAATCACGACGGAAGACGTCGCAATCATCGTGTTGCGAAGCAGATACTGATAATCGCAGGTTTCTTTTACATTCCGCTTTCCCTTTATGGTTTTTCCTTCCTCATCCATCATTTCGATAGCTGTATAGGAAAACGGCGTATGTCTCGTTTTCATCAATTGGATCTGTCTGCTGATTTTTCCCGGAAGCCAAATATCATCGCTGTCAAGAAAGGCGGCATACTGCCCTCTTGCCAGTTCAAGCGCTTTGTTTCGCGCAGCGCCTGCACCCATGTTCTTTTCTTGGTGATAACAGACGATTTCGGGATGCGTTTTTTGTAAATCAGCAATGGTATCTGCAGATTTATCTTTGGAACAGTCATCCACAAGCACAATCTCGATATCCGGATAATCCTGCTCAAATACTGACCTTAATGTGTCTGCAAGATACTTTTCCGCATTGTAAACCGGCACAATCACCGATACAAGTCCGTCAATATAAGTTTTTACCATCGTCCGTGCTTTCTGCCATGATTTAAGAAATCGGCGTTACCCACTTCTTCAGATCCGGTACAAGTCCTCTCGCCGCATCCAAGTACGCTTTGTGCAGCTCGGTTGTGATTACACCCGCTTCTCCTGCATTGATCTCATATCTGTCTACCGAAAGGACCGGCGTTACCTCCATGGAGGAACCGCAGAGGAACGCCTCATCACAGGTATAAAGCTCTGTCCTGTCAATGCTTCGCTCCACAACGGTATATCCTTTGATTTTGGCAAGCTGAAGAATGGTGTCCCTTGTAATGCTTTCCAGCACGCTGTCCGTCAATTGAGGGGTAGTAAGCACCCCGTTCTTCACCATAAAGAAGCAGGAACCGGGACCTTCGGCAACCTTTCCGGCAGCATTCAGGAAGATACAGGTATCATATCCGTTACGAAGAGCTTCCCGCTGTCCCATGCGGCTGTTCATGTAGTTCGCCCCGCACTTGATTCTCGGAGAAAGATCCGAATCGGATATTCTTCTCCATGAGGGAATGCAGCAGCGCAATCCTTTTTTGTTGTATTCCGCACCGATTCTGTCCATGGGAATAGGAGCGACAAACATATCGACCGGCTCGGCTGAGCCCCAAGAACCGAATCCGTCAACAAACAATGTCTGCCTGACCGAAAGGTTCTCGTGATACCCGTTTGCCCGGACAACATCGATCAAGGCCTTTTTCATATCCTCCTTTGTATAGGGACAGTTGATCTGGAGCAGCCGTGCAGAACGAAGCAATCTGTCATAATGCGCAGCAAGCCGAAAGGCATACAGCCGCTTCTCGTCATCGTTCCAGTAACACGGAATTCCTTCAAAAACATTGAGTCCGAACTGTGATGTCGGTGCAAGAATACTGATTTTGGCATCATTGACATTGAGGATCTCTCCTTTATACCAGATCAGTCTGTTTGCCACATCCGTTTTCATTTGTCCCTCCTTTGCCCCCGCCCGACTGTCTTAATGATCTGCCGTTTGCTTTTCCCGCGCTTCATCCGGCAAATGCGCGATACGAATAATCTCTTCCTCGGCCAGTTTCGCAGCCTTTGCATCGTCGAGCGTTGCGTCTGTCTTTTTCTCGTATATATTCTTGCTTTTGATCACTTTGGCAACCGTCCAGAAAAGGATCTTGATATCGAGCCATATGCCTTGCTTTTGGAACAATTCGATATATTGATTATCATAGGTGACTTTTTCATCCCAGGAGTTTTCGTTTCTGCCTTTGACCTGCGCAAGCCCCGTTATTCCGGCAGGAACCGAAAACCGTTTCTTGTATTTACTGTTCAGTGTTTCAAAATCGCCGAGTTCATAGGTAACACACGGACGCGGTCCCACCAAAGACAGGTCCCCTTTTATCACATTGAGCAGCTGGGGCAGCTCGTCGATACTGCTGCTTCTGAGAAACCTTCCGACCTTTGTAACACGGGAGTCTCCGACATAACTAAACAGTCCCGCCCCGCTTTTTTCCGCGTTCACAACCATGGAACGGAACTTGTACATTCTGAAAATTCTACCGTTCTTTGTCCGACGATCCTGCCCGAAAAGCACCGGTCCCTCGGAGTCAAGTTTAATGGCAATCGCCACAATCAGAAAAAAAGGGGAAAGCAAAAGCAAGCCGAGGGACGAAAAAAACACATCAAAGAATCTTTTTAAGAAACGGTTCATTCGCTCTCCTTAAAAATGAAAAGTTCGGAACAAATCATCGAAGTTCTCGCTTCGCTTAGTTACCTCTACCGGATCTCCGCAAATGTCCAGCACCGCAAAATTCGGGAGAATAAACGGAGGCTTCAGCACAACGGAATAGGAACCGACATTACCAAAAACAACAATATCTCCAGCGGCGAGACTTCCCTTGTAATGACGGTACAGGTAATCGGATTCAATACAGGTATAGCCGCCGAAATCAAGATCGTCATAGTCCTTTTCTTCGTTGTTGGATCTGAACACCGTGATCGGAGGATTTTTCCCGTGCAGCGTGGGATTGATATTGTAGACGCTTCCCGACAATGTTGCAATCGGCTTTCCCCTTACCGTTTTGATGTTTATCACCCGGGATACAAATTTCATGCAATCACCGACCAGTGCACTTCCCGGTTCAATCAGTAAAAGCGGAGGTTTTTTCATTTTACCGAATCGCTTTGCAAACATCGGCGCAACCTCTTTCGCATACTCTTCATAGCTTGGAATGCGGGAATCGAACTGTGTTTTCAGCGTATCCTCCATTTTTCCGAATAACCCGCCGCCAAGATCGATATGTTCCGGAATCATCCCGAGCCTGTCAATCAAAGCAAGCATTCCTTCCGCGCGGGGCTTCCAGGTTTTCAGATTTCGGGAAGCAAAATGGCATTGCAGTCCGATCAGATGAAGATTGTCATATTCTTCAACAAGGGCAAGCGCTTTGCGGAAATCTTCGGAACCGGTATCGAAACCGAATCGTGAAACCACGCCGTCGTTCACTTCAAAGTTACAGCGGATACCGACATGCAGGATTTTGTTGGGGTACTCCTTTGCCAAACGCGCAATACACGGTAGCTCATATGCCGAATCCAGATTAACCGTTCCGCCAAGCAACAGCAACTCACACAACTTGCTTAAATTCTTGTATGGACCGTTCCAAATGATTTTTTCCGGCGATACACCGATTCGCAAAGCGATCTCCATTTCCATGTCGGAAACCACTTCCGCATATCCACCCATCCTATCGACAATTTTGCAGAGCTTAGGCGTGTAATTCGTCTTGTATGAGTAAGCGATATTGAAATTGGAATAATGTTTTGAAAATGCCGCTTTTAATTCCGCATAGTTTCTCCTGAACTGTTCGGAATCCAACAGATAAAACGCATCCCCGTATGTATCCATCCATTCGTTTAACTGCCTGTAACTGAATTGCATTTCTTTGCCTCTCTCATGCAAGACACTGTTCTGGCCACAATCTTGCCGATTGCATCACGATTCCGGATGAAATCTTTCTCTGTTTTCAGCGATAAAGATCTCTCATAATCCCGTATCATCCTCATGTTTTTATCAAAAATATTCTCGATATCCGAAAGGCTTTGAATGCGCGCTGTGTTACAAAAGCTTCTTGACAGGATTGCTCTCGTCGACCCGAGCCGGTAATGCTCCATAATAATCCGTTCCGCGGGCAACACTCCGTCTTTGATACGGGAAATACCCCCGAATCCGTAGGGGATTCCGGCTTGCCTGAATTTGCCGCAAAGCATTTCCACCATCCCGTTCGTAAGCAATTCAAACAGGAATGTACATCCGTAACTGAGATGCAAATCATTGAGTCCGATATGAATTTCATCAAAACCACCCATAGCAAGAACGGCATCCACACACTCCACCGCCCCTTTTGTTTCAAGCAGAAGTGTAGTTTGAACACGACCGTCAACAAGCTGAAGAAACGCCTGCACTTCTTCCGTTGTTTGCCACATGGGAAGCATAATGATGTC
Source organism: Eubacteriales bacterium (assembly GCA_034178705.1). Taxonomy (GTDB): domain Bacteria; phylum Bacillota; class Clostridia; order Oscillospirales; family CAG-272; genus RUG12395. Next base: position 98,748 of record JAXFQY010000045.1, read on the forward strand.
CGCACCGGCATCAATCACCTGATTGATTTCAAGCTCGGAACCGGGATTCATAGGATTGATACGAACCAATAACTCCGAGGAAGTCAGCATATTCGAAATAACTTCAATATCCTGAATTCTGTGATGCGACTTCACGGAGTTCATATTATGCTGGCGTTCTTCTTTCCCAAGCGTTTCGAGATCAATCCATATTCTCTGAACACCGTTCTTTTCCGCAATTAAGGCAATCGCAGGCTCGTTGGTTAAATACATCAAAGTGAGTGACATCTTTCAACATCCCGTCGTCAAATTTTTCATATCGCCCAATGGCATATTAAGAACCATCCCATAACAGGTCTGTCCATGCTTCAAGCTGTCTATAGCGGAAGCACAGAGGATCGATGGCGAACCCCCTACAACCCCTATCTCCCCCTTCTCCGATCACAGTCCCCTGTCAACCGTCTCATTCGCACCGACAAACGGCAACGGACGCAGAGTAAGCAAACAATTTCATCCGGCTTCAACCGTTCCGAACCCCGTTGCCGTGCAGTCCTTCAGAACGACCGACGGACAGTCCAACGGTGCATAGCTTTCAACGGTCACATGGAAACCCGAGCCTCGCGTTGCTCACGGCAAGGCATAAGTTTCCGATTCCGGTACCGGCATGACCGTGGCCGCCCGTACGGAGAATCCATAAACTTATCTGTTTTCGTATTTATCCCCCGCGCCCCTCGGTGTGCCCGTCAATTTCCGATCCGGCTTTCACCTCCGATCTTCCAAAAGAATAGAAGAGGGGGCATCAAGCATGTTACAGAAAGCACAAAATTAATTCGCTTAATAGTGCAATTCTACTGTATATTAAACAGAATAACACAAGAATCGTTTTTTGTCAACGACTCCCACGCAAGTGCTTGCAAAATAACGTAAATATTTTCCAGAATCGACCGAATGACTGAAAAAACGCTTTTCCGCTCCTCCGGGACTTCCGGCAGAAAAAATAACGCAATTCAATCCGCACAGAAGTTGTCAGATAGTTATCAAAAGAAGAAGGCAATACAGGGAAAAAACACATACAAAAATTGCCTGCGCCATGATCCGCGCAGGCAAAAGATCGTTTTGTTCTTGCTCGGATAAAAAGCGCTTGCAAAACGGCAAGGATAGCCGTTCGCAAGCGCTTTTCCGTTTGTCTTCCTGTCTGAACACTTCGCGATGCCGATCGATCAGAGATCTTCCGGCTCGCAAGAGAAATCCTTCAGGGCATGGTATCCCTTGTCGTCAAAAATCAGCGCGGCATTGTTCAGATACGGACTTCTGCCGCCGATATAGGAAGGAATACTCAGCTTCCGTGTGAAGAGATTGCGGTTCAGCATCTCCGCGTCACTGTATTGAATCAGCAGAAGGGAAAATTCGCGGTTCCAGGGATTCTCAATACACTGCAGAACACAGTATCTGCCCGGATAATGCTTCCCGCGGTATTCCCATCCTTCCCGATCCACTCGGACCGGTGCTTCCGCCCGGGCGGCAGAAAGCCATTCCTGCTCACTGCCGTCGTCAATCAGCACAAGGCTGCCGCTTCCCTTGTTTGCCGCAGTGACAAAGTCGGTATAGGAAAGAATGGGATAACGAATATAGATTCTCGGCAGAATCGTATTACAATGCGGTTCGGAATAGGCTGTTGCTGTCTTTGCAACCGGATCAGACAACTGATCCGGGACGATAACGCTCAACGGATCGAAAAACACATCAAGCAGACCGAACCCTTTGGAGAGCTTCCCCGCAGGAGGACAGCGGAACACGCGACGGAAAAACGGAATTCCTTCTCCGGTATCCGGATCCCAGAATGTGTCCTTTATAAAATGAAGCTTTGGCTCAGCGCACTCTTCAATCAGGAAGGTCTTTTTATCATCGACGCAAATCTCAAAATCCTTCCCCTTATAATCGGGCGGCACCGTGACTGTAAAGCCCGTAATCCCTTCACACCGAACCCGAATCAATCCCGGTTCCAGAGTACCTTCCAAATATCCTTCCGTACAGCCGTCCTCCAGAGAATGAAGGGCAAGCCAGTATGCCTTTCTGTGACGGTTGCTGATTGTCCGGTAACACACCCGTTTCGGAAATTGCTGTCTTCTTGCCGAAAGCATCTGTCTCCAGATTTGCTTTTTGAAACAAACCAGTTCCAGCATTTCATGCGTCAGAGAAGGAAAGCAGAGCGCCGTATAATCCGGATGCTCCCCCAAAGCAGCAGAGGGCACCGCAAAGCCGTCCTTATACTGGTAATCTGCCGTTGCGGAAACACAGATCACCTTCATCCCATACAGATTGCAAATCTGGGTTAAATTGGGGATTCCCGAGACAGGACAGCATCCGGCGAAGAAATCCGGAATACTTTCTGCCTGCGCCCAAGTTCCGCCGCCCCCATTGGACAAGCCGACACAATAAATACGATCCCGATCAATGGAATACCGGGAGAAAATGTCCTCTACGGCATACCGGATCGATGCTTCTCCGATATAACTTCCGAGCGTCATCCCGCGCATGGAAATATCAGCGGCAAGGACCGGCTCCTCCGTGTAATTTCTAAAAAATTTAGCCCGGTCGTTGTATTCAAAAGTTGATAAGATCAGGATAAGCGGATATTTTCTGTCTGAGGAATAATCCTCCGGAAGACAAATGCGATAGTAATTGATCGCCTCATACAGGGGATTCCGGAAGAAAACCCGCTTGGTGCCGGGCTGATAAACCGTCGCGTCCAAATGCTCCCCTTTCAAAACCGCCAGAACATTATTCCGCAGAATGGTTGCCTGCGCCAGAATCGGTGGCATTTCCCGACCGTAGAGATTGATATATTCCCATCCCTGCTGTAAAGCAAGCTTATCATAATCCGTTGTCCTGTCTCCGGCAATCAGTTCTTTTGCCTTTGCAGACAACCTGCTCAGCCATTCTTTCGGCGGCTGTCTGTAAACCGGGATGCGTTCCTCTTTGACAAAGCCGCTGCGGTAGGTATACCGCACGGTCACGCACAACACATGACCGTTTTCCTCGTCGCTCTCATATCCGGACAAGTCAATCTCCTGCTTCTTTCCGACCGGACAGGTGGTTTTGAAAAGAAGACGCCGATCAAAGGAATCGGATATTTCCAATTCCGCCATCCGGCTCACTCCGTCCGGATCATGATCCGGGAAAAAAGAAAAAACAAAACGCTCCCCGTGATAAAGATGATTGCCGGAATGCCGGACATGACCGAAATTCTCGCAGAAATACAAATTATCCGACAGAATGGCGAAAGGATTTTCCTCTTTCTTTTCCTCCTCATAATCGCTGAATCGGATCACAAAATGGCTGTTCGTATCTGTTTCTGCCACTTCCTGAATAATGGTATTGATCCCCGGCAAGAGGGTGGCGACCGCGATTCTCTTGTTTCTTCCCCCCACTACCGAAAAAAGCCGACCGTTAATCCAGAGTTTCACAGATGCCCCCGAAGAAGCAATCAGGAAAGCGTTTCTTTCTCGGTCGCAAGTCAGGTAGAAAAACCGATAGGTAGTCACCCGCTTTCCTTTTTCCAGAAAGGAATACCGGTACTCCTGTCCGTCCCGAATCTCGGTATGATCCAAAAGGATGGGAACAGAAGAACACGCGGGGTTTTCCACGGCTTTGATAATTTCCGGATCCAGAAGTTCTCCGTAATCATCATCGCAAACAGCGTCTCTGACAATCACTCCGGTATTGCAAGGAATGAACACATTGCGATCAAGGCGATAGGTTAGATCTTCTCTGTGAATCAAGTCAAGTCTCCTTTCCACACCGGGATATCCGTTCGTTTTTGCAGCCGGACATCCTACAGGGCTTTTTATAATAACCGCATTCTCTCCCATTTCTGTAGCGCTTTCGGAAGGATTTGTTTTTATGTACAGCAGTCTTTTTTGAGAACCTCCGACATTTCACTTATTTCTTTGCCGATCTCAATCAAAAAAAAGTATCAAATCCAGATATCCGTTATCGGTTAACCCTTTTTGTTTTCTTATAATCGAACAGAGGAGTCCCATACAAACCGGTGCGCTTTCCTGGATATTTTCTTCAAATCCAGCCCCATTCTGTGCATAGTTTTTCTGATATCCGATATAACAAAGAAGGAAATAACACAGCATAACGGCAAAAAGAACGATGCGGAGCTTTGAGTAACAAAAATTCCTCTTTAATTCAAAGTGTTCAGGGCTTATCCGAACCAATCGAGGCCAATCGCTGTCAGTCACCAACCGTCTCCGGATCAATAATACCATTTATTGGATTATTTGTCAATTGTATTTTTGTTTTTCCTTTATATTTGTCAATAATACTCTAAAATCATAGAGAATAACCAGTTAGTTTGCTCAATTCATCTATGTTTTTGAAAAAGGGCCGGCACCGTTTATAACCAAGTTAAGAAAATCCCGCTTGCGTTTACCGAAAGTATGCACAAGCGGGATTTCTGTATGGGATCTTCTGAATCCTACCCGGAACGGGGGCTGTCATTTAGTCTCTTTTTTCCTTTGGAAACACACAGCGATTCCAAAAGCACCGGCGCAGGAAGCCGCCAGCAGGATCAAAGGAAGGACTTTTCTGTCGCCGGTATAGGGCGCATCCTCACCGGATTTCTCTGTCGTGCCGGACTCCCCGGTAACGGGTTCTTTTCCCGCCCCTCCCGTCGTGTCGGTAACGGCTCCGGGAATTTCCGTTGTCCCGGCAGAGGGATCGGTCGTCTCCCCCGTATCGGATACTGCGCCGGTTTCCTCGGTTATGACGGGGGGCTTTTTCTCCCATTGCGCGTAGTAAACGATGTCAGTTGTTACAGCTACAGCCGGAAGATTACCGGCAGAATCCTTCCATCCGGCAAAGGTGTAACCCTCCCGGGCAGGGGTTCCGCGGAAGGCGGGAATCGCTGTTCCCGCAGGCAGACCGCTATAAACCTGATCGGCAAAGACTTCTTCCCCATCCACTCCGTCAGTGTATCTGACCGAATAATACTCCGAGGGTTCGGCAATCTTTCTCCAGGTTGCCGTGTAAACGGCATCTCCGATAACGGCTTTCACCACCGAAGGGCTCCAGCCGGCAAATTCATAACCCGGGCGTGTCGGGGTTCCCTGAAATGCAGGTGTTGCTTCTCCTGCCCGCAGGCCAGTTGTCCGCTGATCCGCAAAGACAATCTCATCTTTTACACCGTCGGTATACGTTACATGATATCTCGGCTCCTCCGGAATTTTAGTCCATGTCGCCGTATAAGTTGCATTTCCGCTGACTTCGGCAGCTACTTGCGGATTCCAACCGGAGAACACATATCCGCTCCGCGCCGGTGTACCGTCGAAGCGTGGCGTTGCCGTTCCGGACAGCAAGCCGCGGTAGATCTGATCCGGGAAGACCTCTTCGTTCTCGACACCGTCCGTGTAGGTCACGGCGTACTTTGTCTCATCCTC
>JAXFQY010000075.1:0-3437 GCA_034178705.1 Eubacteriales bacterium
TGAAGCTCGGTGATATTGTCAATGTCAAGATCACCCAGATTGACGAGGAAAAGCAGAAGGTCAGCCTTTCCATTCGCGCTCTGCTTCGCGCCCTCAAGAATGAGGCCGCAGCGGAAGAGGAGTCCGTCGAAGCTCCCGAAACCGACGCAGACAACCAGAACTGATCTTTCCCAACCCGTTATCCCGTCATCCGGCTGCGCCTGGATGATCCCGTCCGCCTTCGGGCGGACACATGCCGGTGTGTTGGAATTGGCAGACGAGGAGGACTCAAAATCCTTTGCCAGCGATGGCGTGCGGGTTCGACCCCCGCCACCGGCACCAAACGAAAATAATCCGAACCGGATCTTCCCTGTGGAAGATGGGTTCGGATTATTTGTTTTATTTAACAGGTTTGCAGCTAATTTACGCAGGCGTGTGTTATATCCATACACTTTTTGCAACATATTCCTTTTTTGATATCATCTGTGTTATCATTCTTTTTAAACTGTTTTTTCATTAAAATGAACCTTTCCGTTTTTATATCCGTCTATATAAGTGAAACCGGGTTCAATCACTTATAGACTAAAGGAGGTGGTGATATGGACGAATTTGAGAACTTGCTGGAAGCAGAACGAATTTCTGTAGAACGATTTGTAAGATTTCGGATGAGCTCAAAATCTGATGCGGATGATGTGCTGCAAGATGTATTCCTTACCGCTTATCAAAAGTTTCCTCAGCTGAAAAATAAGGATGTATTCAAAGCATGGATCATCCGTATTGCACGCAACAAATCCAATGACTATTTTCGCAAAAAAGCAACTCAGTATGAGATCCCGATCGATGAATTAACGGAAAAGGAATTATCAGACAGCAGGCATGGTGTTTCTGTCGTTAATACTGTAAGAGAAACGCTGAGTTTGCTCGGTGATAAGGATAAACAAATCCTTTACCTTTACTTCTGGAAAGAGATGCCGCAATCAGAAATCGCAAAACAACTGAACATCCCTGTGGGAACTGTAAAAAGCAGACTGCACACAGCGAAACAAAATTTCAAAAATATGTATCCATATCGCACCGATGTATCGAAAGGAGAATACAGTATGAAAAAGTTACCTGAATTTATTCCCGAATATAAGATTGAAGCAAGTACCGAAGCCCCATTTGCAGTAAAATGGGAAGAACTTATGGGATGGTTCTTGGTACCGAAGCTCGACGAAAAGATGTCTCGGGGCATGTACGATATCCCGTCCCGAAAGTGCAGCCATGTGTACGATATGCAAGTTACCGGCAAAGCGAAGGTTCACGGCATCGAAGGCGTGGAACTCACCGCGAGAGAAGCATCATACTCAGATAAGAACGATGTGATCAATCGTACCTTTGTGGCCCAACTGACAGATACACACTGCCGCTATCTGGCAACACTCAGGAATGACGGCGACGTTCGTAATTATATTACATTCCTTGACGGCGATGAGTTTCTGCCTAACTGGGGATTTGGCGAAGATAATTGCGGTAATGAAACTAATCTGGCAGTCAAGGGTGATATCCAGAGAACAGGTACAGTTGTTACAAGCACCAACAAAGATTTTCTGTTGGACATCGTAGGAAGATATACCGTTACGATTGGCGGAAAGAGCTATGACACTGTCTGTGTTATGGACATTGAAACCTATGATTACGGTGTAGTATCCGAGCAGTTCTTGGATAAGAACGGAAAGACGATTCTTTGGCGCAGATTCAACCGTGATGACTGGACCATCGACCGCTATAAGAAGACGTGGAGCGAACAGCTGCCGGAGAACGACAGACTAACCGTAAACGGTACGACCTATGTCCACTGGTACGATTGCATTACTGATTATATTCTCTAATGTCAGTTGGACGGCTCCGCCGAATCCTGCTCCGCAAATGGGAAAGGTTCGCTTCGCAAACGAAATGCAGAGAAAAAGCAGCCCGCGGGCTGCTTTTTCTCTGCATTTCGGCAATGGAAAAATTCCGCGCGTTCTATTTGAGCACCTGCTTAATAATCCAGAATTGCAATCTTTCAGGCAAAGCGTTCAGCATCAGCAAAAGCGGATTGCGGTTGATACGGTATGCGAATCTGGGGTTTCTTTCCCTCAATATCTTCTGAATCTTCTGTGCAATCTTTTCGGGCGGGACGCACCTTGCCTCCACTCCCTCCACGATGTTTTTGAATCGCTGCGCATTGCAGGAATAGAGCTTTGTATTTTCGCAGAATCGGTCAAGTGCGTCGGTGGAAGCACCGAGCATACCGGTATCCACAGCGCCAGCCCGAAGCACAGAGACCGAAATTCCGAGCAGCTGCAGCTCCATCCGCAGCGAGTACGCATATTTATCCAAAGCTCCCTTTGTCACGGCATAGAGACCGGTAAACGGCAGCGGATCAAGCGGTGCCAGCTCACTGGTCGTAATGACGATTCTTCCGCCTTTTTTGAGCAGCGGAAGAAAGGTCCTATTGACAAGGAACGCGCCAAACAAATTCACTTCAAACGCCTGTGCAAAGCGTTCCCTTTCGATTTCAACAAGCGAATCCAGCAAATAGATCCCCGCAAAATGAACAATGGCATAAAGCTCCCCGGTGACTGCTTTCACTTTTTCGAAGGCACGGTTCACACTTTCTGCGTCGGTAATATCGACCGGAATCGGAATCACGTTTTCCTCCGCCGCACCAGTGCATTTATCCAAAGCAAGGACGCAAACGTCCTGCTTCTTCAAAGCATCTGCGGTTTTCCGCCCCATTCCGCCGTACGCTCCTGTTATCAGTATGTATTTCATAAGTCACTCCGAAATCGGGTTGTATTCAGAGCAGTACTGCTCTTTGATCCTCTTTTTCTACGCATCACAAACGGCACAACATCGGCATCGCAGATACCCGACCGCGCACCGTTACCGGGATTCTGCTGCGGCTATACTCTCACGGAAGAATCCCCGGTTATGGAAAGCGGACAATCGACGGTCTCCTCGTTTGGTTATGCCGATATTATACCACATCATTCGCCGTATTGAAAGGGAAAATTGAGAAATGTCCGGAGTATCTTTGTTATGACTTTCGGAAAAACCATCCCGCTGCACAGAGAAAAAACAACAACGGGGGTCCAATCCCTCATCCCCCGATTTCTCTGCTCAAACTTGTTTTTCCGGAAATACGGGGGGAGGAGAGCACCCCGTCAAAGAAAACAGCATCCGCGCCGAGCAGAAGAAAATCTGTAATTTGTAAAAAAGATTGCTTTTTTATTGATAGCATGGTATACTAAATATAATGGGTATTTTAGGCTAAAAATGGCCGCGGTTTCAGCGAAAAGCAATGTCTTTTTTCTGTAAGCCTCCCCTCCGGTCACCGGTCACTCCCGTTCCTTCACGCAGAATAAACGAGGTACAAGCATGTCAATTACGGAATTCATCGGACAAATGCTGCAAAGTCCTATGCTTTTGGTTTC
>JAXFQY010000088.1:0-3235 GCA_034178705.1 Eubacteriales bacterium
TCGGAGAAGAGGCAGTAACGATCGAGGACGTCTATGAGCCTTACCTTATGCAGATCGGGTTTGTCACGCGCACGCCGCGCGGCCGCTGCGTCACAAAGCTCGCGTACGAGCATCTCGGCATCCCCTTCCCGGCACAGTCAGAAAAAACTCAGCCCGTTGCAACGGACCAAATGAGAATAATGGAATAAATAGAACGACGCGCTCACATGGGTGCGCCGTTCTTTATTTGGAAAATATTCCCGTACTATCATGCTGAAGCCGCGGAATACTAAAAGCAGTATTCAACGATTGGGGGTATTTCATGCAGATCAAAAAAATGCTGGCTGTTCTTGTGCTGCCGGCTGTACTCGCATCTTTGCTTTGCTCCTGCGGTGCGAAGAGCAATGATAAAGAAATCTATTTTCTGAATTTTAAACCGGAGAGCGCAGAAAAATACAAGGAAATCGCCTCGGTTTATGAAAAAGAAACCGGAATTAAAGTGAAGGTTTCCACAGCCGCCGCGAACACTTATGAGCAGACCTTGAAAAGCGAAGTGGCTAAGTCCAACCCTCCGGTTATTTTTCAGATAAACGGACCGGTCGGCTATGAATCCTGGAAAAATTACTGTGCCGACCTGACAGACACGTCCCTATATCAGCTGCTCGCTGACAAATCACTTGCCGTAACCGGTCCAAACGGCGGTGTCTACGGCATCCCATATGTTATAGAAGGCTACGGCATAATCTGCAATCTTGCCAAGCTGAATGAATATTTTGCTCTCGATAACCGACAAACTGCGGTCAACTCTTTTGAGGAAATCAACAGCTTTGAAAATCTGAAAACCGTTGTAGAGGATATGACAAATCATCTCAGCGAGCTTTCCATCAGAGGTGTTTTCGGTTCCACCTCTCTTCAAAGCGGAGATGACTGGCGCTGGCAGACACATCTTGCCAATATTCCCTTTACTCTTGAAGCCGATCAGCACAACTACGACATCGGCAAAGGGGTCAAGGAAATTACCTTTGAATACGGTCCTTATATGAAAAATCTTTTCGATCTTTATCTCAACAACTCCGTAACGGACAGACGTCTCGTCGGTTCTAAATCCGTTGCTGACTCTATGGCGGAATTTGCGCTCGGTCAGTGTGCGATGATTCAAAACGGGAACTGGGCGTGGTCACAGATTGCGAAGGTGGCCGGAAACACGGTCAGAAGCGAGGATGTTCGCATGCTTCCCCTCTATACCGGGGCTCCGGGAGATGACACGATCGGGCTTTGCGTGGGAACAGAAAATTATCTTTGTATCAACAAAACCGTTTCAACCGACAAGCAAAAACTTGCGGATGAATTTCTCACATGGCTTTTCTCCTCTGACACCGGAAAAGCCTTTGTCACAGAACAGCTTGAATTTCTGACCCCGTTCTCTTCCTTCTCGGCTTCGGAAACCCCTGATGACCCGCTTGCCCGGGAAATCAACCGTTGGCTGAATATAGACGGAAAGGTGAGCATTCCCTGGAATTTTGTTGCCTTTCCCAGTACCGATTTCAAGAATGACTTCGGATCGGCTCTTCTGCGTTATGCACAGGAAAGTGCAACGTGGGAGGATGTTACAAAAACAGTCATAGCCCGCTGGAAGGAGGAAGCAAAGGGAGAAAAATAAAATGTACAAAAAACTCGGCAGATACTTCCCTGTTTTTCTTCTCCCTCTTTTGGTCGCGTTTTTGATCTCTTTTCTCATTCCGTTTCTTCTCGGTCTCTATCTGTCCTTCTGCCGCTTCACGACGGTAAGCGACGCAGTATTTATCGGCCTTCAGAACTATCGGGAGGTTTTTCACGGAACCTACCTTCACTCACTTTGGTATACCGCTTTGTTTTCCCTTTGTTCTGTGATCACAGTCAATCTTCTGGGATTTCTGCTTGCTCTCCTGCTTACCAGAGGGCTTCGTGGAACCAATTTGTTCCGCACCGTTTTCTTCATGCCCAATCTGATCGGGGGAATCGTGCTCGGGTATATCTGGCAGATTATCATCAACGGTGTTCTACGTTACTTTCATGTCGATATCACCTTTTCAGAAACTTACGGATTCTTCGGTCTCCTGATTCTCGCCAATTGGCAGCTGATTGGATATATGATGATTATTTACGTCGCCGCACTTCAAAACATTCCGACGGAGCTGAAGGAAGCAGCCCAAATAGACGGTGCCACAAGATGGCAGGAGGTTCGTCACGTTACTCTCCCGCTCTGTGCGCCGAGCATTACCATCTGCACCTTTCTCACTCTTACAAACACCTTCAAGCTGTTTGATCAGAACCTAGCCCTAACCGGTGGAGCACCCGAGAGAAAGTCGGCCCTGCTCGCTCTGGATATCTATAATACCTTTTACGGAAGCGTCGGAAGTGAGGGTATAGGGCAGGCAAAAGCGGTTATTTTCATGCTGATTGTTGCAGCAATTGCGGCAATTCAGTTAGGTATCGGGCGGAAAGCGGAGGGAAAAGAATGAAAAAAACAGGTGACAGACTGCTTCTCCTTCTTCTGACAGTTCTTGCTCTGCTTTTTATTGCACCGATCCTCATTGTTCTGATGAACTCCTTCAAGGGGCAGTTCTATATTACGGATGCGCCGTTCTCCCTTCCGACGAAGGAAACCTTTGTCGGTCTTGATAATTACGTTAACGGCGTTGCAAAAACCGGGTTTTTTCAGGCATTTCTGCTGTCTCTATTTATCACGGTTTTCTCTGTTCTCGCCATTCTTCTTTTCACATCAATGGCTGCATGGTATATTGTACGAAGGCGTTCCTGCCTGACGCGGATTCTCTATCATCTTTTCATTTTCTCAATGATTGTTCCCTTTCAGATGGTCATGTTCACAATGTCCAAGACCGCCAATTTTCTCGGTCTTGAGAATCCTGTCGGAATTATCGTGTTGTATCTCGGATTCGGTGCGGGCCTTTCTGTTTTCCTTTTTTCCGGCTTTATCCGCAGCATCCCGATTGAGCTTGAGGAAGCGGCAGCCATCGACGGTTGCGGACCGCTCCGCACCTTCTTCTCGATTATTCTTCCCGTTCTCCGTCCGACTGCAATCACAGTCGCTATTCTGAACACCATGTGGGTATGGAATGACTATCTGCTGCCGGAACTGGTAATCGGAAAAGAGTACAAAACGATTCCGGTTGCGGTTCAATACCTGAAGGGCGGATACGGAAGCCGCGATATGGGCGCGCTGATGGCAATGCTTGTGCTGGCAATTATTCCGATC
>JAXFQY010000089.1:0-7193 GCA_034178705.1 Eubacteriales bacterium
TTCAAGAGCAAATGAAGCGTTATTTGCGCCGTTCTAACGGAATCCCTATGGCGGTTCTTGGGTGGAAGTCCCCCAATCAAAAGCAAGCGGAACTGGAAAACACCTGCTCTTGACCCCGCGCCGCTTTTTCAGTCTCCACACGGGGCTTCGCCCCTCCTTCCGACTGCAAAAGCTTTTAACTAAACTCGTTACTTCTTTTTTTCTTTTTTAGTCTCACATCATTGACAAAACTACACGGCAGAAAAAAACCGACAGGATCCCAAACACCAATCAAGTAACGATCCTTTGTCCTTCTCGGCGTAAACAGAGAGCCCCCGTCTTTGCCCGGGCCGATTTTTGAAAAAACGGGAGAAACTACGCTCTATTCTGCTTTGTTTTTAACGGCAACCGGCTTGCATCTGCCCAACCGAAACCCGTTGTCTGAACGGCGACGGGTTTCGGCCATTTTCCTTGAACACCCGGCAAATCAACCCGCAAGCTCCTTCGGACGGAGAAGCAGATCAGAAATAGTAACAGGGGCGAACTGTTTTCACAGAGATTCCCTCGCGGGCCTCATCATGAAACACAACGTTTGCCGTTTCTTTTTCGTAGAGCTTGTCGAGCTGTTCGCTGACGATGCTGTCATCAAAGCCATCGAAGAAATCCGCGTTGACCTCTTCGCTGTAGGCATCCGCCTCTGTTTCCAGGCGGAGAAGAAAATACACACCGTAGCTTGTATCGACGCGGCGCACCTCACCGGGCTTCATCAGCCTTGCCGCGGTTAATACCCCCTGATCGTAATCCATATTGAGGGAAAAATAGTAGCCGTTTGTGTAAGTTTCCGCCGCAGGATCATCGTTATACTGCTTCCTCAGATCCATGTAATTTTCTGCCGTCAGCGTCTCTTCCAAAGAAGCAACGATCGCATCCTTCTCCGCTTTTTCTGCATCCGAAAGGGGAACAGAGCTGCTTCCGTTTTCGTCGTAGATCGGGTTTCCGTCTGCATCCAGATTTCTCTTGTATTCCGTCCCGATAAAGAGAACCTCTGTCTTGGCATAGTTTTCAAGGCAATACGCGCGGCGCGTCTCGTCGGTCAGCGCAGGCATCAGATAGTTTTCCTTATAATAGCTCTGAAAAAGCTCGTTTTTCGCCTCGATGATATAGATCTCCCGTAGCATCCGGTAATTGATTCCGTATTCAGCAGCGATCTTGTTGAATGCCGTTTTGCTGCCGTCTGCCAACTCGGTCACGACGGATTCAAGCTGTCGGTCGATTTCTTCCAGTTTGCTGTCGGAAAGGGTCAGACCGTACTGATCAAAATAATACTCTGAGACAAGATAGCGGCTCACAACTTCATCGCTCATTTCGGTCATAATCTGATCCGCCGTTCTGCCGTCGGAGGAAATCACACTGTCAAAATATTCGTCGGAGTCCTTCACATCGGTATAGCTGTAAAGAAAGCTTGCCTTGAAGCGGGAGAGCCAATAGGTGTAGTAATGCACATTATAGGAATATTTCTCAAAGGTCAGAACAGCCGCACTCCCACAGGATATGAGCGGCAGGGTGCAAAGCAAGGAAAGACAGAGCGCAAGGAGAGAAATCAGATGTTTTTTCCTTTTCATTTCTTTTCATCGCCTCCAGACTGTTCATTCTGTTCTTTTTTATCCAGCTGCTTTTCATAAGCATCCAGCAACTCCTTTGCGGCAGCTATCGGTGCTTTCTTTTTCGGTGGCTGACAATAAATGCGTGCAGGGTTGCCCGGGGCCGCGCGCAGCTTGTATTCAGGCAGAAGATAGAACAGCTCCATCCAGATCGGAGCGTCCAGCTCCGGCGTCTGAATCACAATCTGCCCGTCCCTCTGATCAAAGCGGGTGAACCCGAAACGCTCACACTTTGCCTTCATCAGGGCCACAGCCAGCAGATTCTCCACCGCGACCGGGAACTCCCCGTAGCGGTCGAGAAGCGCGTCGGCAATGTCGTCTGCATCCTCCTGCGTGCGGATGGTTGCGATATGCTTATACTGTTCAATGCGCTGTGCCTCTGACGCAATATAGTCCTCCGGAATAAAGGCATCCGCATGAATATCGATACCGCATTCCGCCTTTTTCGGAGTGGCCTCTCCTTTCTCCTCCAGCACGGCCTCATTCAGGAGTTTCATATACAGATCGTATCCGACAGAATCGAGATGCCCGTGCTGCTCGGAGCCGAGCAGATTTCCGGCACCGCGGATCTCCAAATCCCGCAAGGCAACACGGAATCCCGCTCCGAACTGTGCATATTCCCGGATCGCGTTCAAACGCTTTTCCGCAATCTCGCTCAGTGCTTTCCCGCGGCGGAAGGTAAAGTAGGCAAACGCCCGCCTGCCGGAGCGTCCGACGCGCCCGCGGAGCTGGTGAAGCTGAGAAAGACCCATGCGGTCTGCGTCCTCAATGATCAGGGTGTTGGCGTTCGGGACATCCACACCGGTTTCGATAATACCGGTACAGACAAGAACGTCAATTTCCCCGTTGAGAAGCGCGCGCCAGATATCCTCAATGGCTTCCCGCTCCATCTGCCCATGGGCGACAGCAACCCGTGCCCCCGGAATCCTTTCGGAAATACGGGCTGCCGTTCGGTTGATCGTATCGATCCGATTGTAAAGATAGAAAACCTGTCCTCCGCGCGAAAGTTCCCGGCGGATGGCATCATCGATGATCAGCTCGTCATACTCCAGAACGTAGGTCTGAACCGGCTGCCGGTCTCCCGGCGGATCGTCAAGAATCGACATATCGCGGATCCCTCCGATCGCCATACTCATCGTACGCGGAATCGGGGTGGCAGACAGCATCAGTACGTCTATCCCTGCCGCCGCCTGCTTCAGCTTCTCCTTTTGGGCGACGCCGAAGCGTTGCTCCTCATCGATGATCAGAAGTCCGAGGTTGGAAAATTCGGCTTTTCCGTAGACAAGGGTGTGCGTTCCGATAATCAGATCGATGTCTCCCCTCTTGAGCCGACGCAGGATTTCCTTCTGCTGTGTTGGGGTACGGAAGCGGGAAATCATCTCGATCCGGATCGGAAAATCGCGCATACGGGAAAGTGCTGTTGTAAAATGTTGATAAGCAAGAATCGTTGTCGGACAGAGAAGGGCAACCTGCTTGCCTGCTTCAATTGCCTTGAAAGCGGCGCGGAGCGCCACCTCTGTTTTGCCGTAGCCGACATCTCCGCAAAGAAGCCGGTCCATCGGATGCGGCTGCTCCATATCCTCCTTGATATCGGCGATGGCATCAAGCTGTGCTCCGGTGGGCTCATAGGGAAACGCCTCCTCAAATTCCCGCTGATAGTCATCATCCTGCGGGAAAGCAAAGCCCGGAAGCCGCATTCGTTCCGCGTAGAGCTTGATCAGCTCCTTTGCCATATCGCTAACCGCCGCTTTGGCGCGGCTTTTTGCGCGTTTCCACTCGGTTCCGCCCATTTTGGAAAGCTTCAGTGTCCCGTCGTCCGAGTGTGCGCCGATATATTTGGAAACCATGTCAAGCTGCGTCGTAGGAATAAACAACTTATCCTTCCCTGCGTACTGGATATTGATATAATCCCGCGTAACCCCGTCAACGGTCAGCTGTTCAATTCCGAGATAAATCCCGATGCCGCAGTTTTCGTGTACAACATAGTCCCCGATCTTCAGATCGGCATAGGAGGTCAGCTTTTTTGTGTCCTTTGCATGACGGCGTTTTCCGCGGCGCAGAGAACCGCTCCGTTTTTCTCCGGATGCAGCCAGGGAAAGGAAAACAAAGCGCGCGCCGGTCAGCTCAAAGCTCTCTACGCCCGGTGCTACAGTCAGATAAACCACATTCTGTGACAGCGCGGAGCAGTCCACGTCTGCCGTCGGGCAAATCGACACCGCCATGGATGCCTCTCTTAGGATCGCGGCGAGATTTTCCGATTCCTGCGCGGAAGCCGTCGAAACCACGATCCGATAGCCGGTGGACAGATAATCCGCAAGGTCGGAAAGAAGAAGTTCACGGTTTGCCGCAAGAGCACCCGTTCGGCAATTCAGCGTGAAAACCCCGCCCTGCCCTTTTCCTGTTGTGGAAAGAAAGCTGTCAAGATAAAGTACGGCGTGCTTTTCCAGCCAAAGGTCTAAAAAGGCTTTGTCCCGCATATAGTCAGCGTACTTTGCGTCGATGGTTCCGGCATTCAGAAGAGATTCGATATTTTCCCTTTCCCGCCACAGGGCAGCGTCGAGCTGCTGCTGTACAGCATTTTTCCCGCACAGCAGAACCGGCGAATCCGGAGAAAAATAGTCAAGCAGCGTGCTTTTCTGCGGATAAACAAGGGTAACATATTTGTCGGCAAAGTCAAGCGGCAGCTTGCCGTCGATCGCGGCAAGCTCCCCGTTGAGTTCCCGTTCCGCTTCCGGCGTTTTCGCACGCTTGCGCCGTAGCTCAACTGCGTTCCGGAGTTTTGCCGTAATCTCGTCCGTGAGAAGCAGCTCCCGCGCCGGAGAAACAAAAACGCTGTCCCGATTCTCGAGTGTGCGTTGCGTATCCGGATCGAATATGCCGATCCGGTCGATCTCGTCTCCGAAAAATTCCACCCGGAACGGGTGGGGTTCTCCTTCAAGCGAAAAGGAAGGAAAAATATCAAGAATGCCCCCGCGGCGCGCATATTGTCCCGGCGCTTCCGCCATTTCACAGCGCGCATAACCGAACATCGCAAGCGATTCGTCCAGAACGGCGGGATCGGTTTCCCCGCCCGTATGCAGTTCAAAGCCTGCCAAAGCCAGAATCTCCGGCGGCATGGTGTAGCCAAGTGCATCGCCAGGAACCGCTGCTATCGCACGCAGCTCCCCGCGACGAAGACGCAGAAGCACCTTGAGTCTCTCATACTCCGCGCTGCGGGAGGCAGCAATATTATAAAGAACCGGCTCGCGTCCCGGGAAAACAGCGGCAGGAATATTTTCGGCATTCAGCGCGGCTGTCATACGCGCCGCGTCCCTTTCGGTTCCCGTCAGGATCAGAATTGGTCCGCGGTCATGAACAAGCGCAGCGCAAAGCGCTGTGTCCGCTCCGCCGCAAACGCCGGAAATCAGTAGCGGAAGCCGGCTCGGAGACTTCAGCTCCCGATCCAGGGCAGCGACGATCTGCCCGTAGGTTGCGTCCAGTCGGATTCCATCGTAAATCATTCGTTTCTCCCCCGCCCGTTGCAACGGCTCATCGCGGTTTCAATCTCGCCGGAGAAAAGAAGCGGAAGCGCTTCTGCCGCATCTTCCAAACGGTCAAACAGCGCCTTTTCTTCCTCTTTTGTGAATTGGGAGAGAACCCAGTCTGCCATATCATACTGCTCCGGCTTCTGCCCGGCGCCGAGACGAATCCGGGGAAACTTATCCGTATTCAACTCCTGGATAACACTGCGCAGCCCCCGCTGCCCGCCATCGCTGCCATCGGCGCGGATCCGCATCCTGCCGCAAGCAAAGCTGATATCATCGCAGATCACGACCACGGCGGAAGGGGTAAGCTTATAGAAGGCAAGTGCTTCACGCACCGCCTCTCCGGAATTGTTCATATATGTCTGCGGCTTCATAATCAGTGTCCGGAAGCCTCCGATTACACATTCGGCACATAGGGCCTGGAAGCGAATCCGCCAGGGAGACGCATGATATTTCTGAAAAAGATAATCCGCGCAGATAAAGCCGCAGTTATGCCGGGTATGTGTATATTTCTCACCCGGATTGCCGAGACACGCAACAACACGGGTAATCGGGGATGCCTGCGGAACCTCCTGCCCGATTTTTTTGAAAAGATCAAAGATATTTGCCAAGGACTTTCCTCCGCTGCAACACAAATTGCCGCGGGTACCCCCGTGGCTGCCTTTATCATACACCCAAAACGGGAAAAGCGCAAGGGGAAAATTGTTTTCTTCCCCGAAATATGCTTAAGGATAGAAAGGAGAGAAGGGTACACTCTTTCGGGGCGTTCTGCCGGAATCAATCGCTGGATTCTTGTTGTAACTGTTTCGCCAGAAAAGCTTCAACATAGCCCCAGCTTTCCTTGTCATAATCGTCAGAAAAGGCATAGTTTTCCGTATTGAAGCCGTGAGATGCCCCCTCGATCAAATGCAGCTCGCAGTTTGGATAAAGCGCCGCCGCTTTTTCCGAATACGAATACGGCACGATGAAATCCTTCGTGCCGTGCAGGATCAGAACATCCCCCTCAAAGTCTTTGATGTGCTCATAAACATCATAATCCAACAGACTGTCAAGAAAGGGACTGCCGGCAGAGCCCGACAAAAAGGTGCCGTATTTTTGCGCCAATTCCGCAATGTTGAAGCCCGGGTAGAAAAGGATCAATCCTTTTACCGCCGAAGGACATTGCGCGGCGGCAAGCGCCGACACAAGTCCGCCCTGACTGGTTCCGAATAAAAAAATATTCTGACTGTCCACAACATTCAATTCTTTTATCGCGTTCAGAACAGCGAGCAGATCCTCCATCTCGGTAAAAACCGTCATCTCCTCCTCCCTTCCGTCGCTTCGGCTGTTTTTGCTTCCTCCGCAAAAATCAAAAGCGTAAGCAATCATCCCACGTTCCGCGATTCTTTCACAATAGGATTTCAGAGAATCGCCTGTCAGGTTCGCGCTGTGGGAAAGAATAACGGCAGGCAGCTTTTCCTCCGGTAGAACCGGAAGGTATAGCTCTCCGTATATGGAAAGCCCCTCCCGGACGACGCACAGTTCTCTGATTGCAAAGCTTTCGGAAGAAACAGAAGACTCCGGAGTTTCAACGCTCTGAGAACTCTCGGACGGTATCCCGGAGGACCCGGACGGCGAATCCTCCGTCCTGAAGCCGCAGGAAGTTACGATCAGCGCAAAAGATATTAAAAAAAGCAGCCCTGTCCTTTTCATTTTTCCCCTTCTTTCTGCATTTTCCGCACCGCGTTCCGATAAAAGTCCCAGGCGTCTCCGGGTGACACTGCTCCGAGCAGCGGTCTTGTGCCGGGAGTATGGATAAAACAATAAGGATTACGATGAATGATAGCATGTCCCCCTGCTTGCGTCAACAGGCACACAGGTTTTGCCTGACGCTGTTCAATCAGTTGGTCGGCAAACATATGTTCAGGACTCCAAAAGCGCTGCCATCCTACAAAACACCGAATGCGCTCTGCTATGCTCCCGACTGTGAGCTCAGTAATATTCTTCCATGCAAAAAGAAACCCCCGGAAGCCGGGGTGGCATCCGGTGG
>JAXFQY010000093.1:0-21622 GCA_034178705.1 Eubacteriales bacterium
ATCAATGGGCTGACCGTCGACGGTTACACTTCTTGCTGTGAAGTTAACGCATAGCCCATCCGTATTATAAATGTCAAACTGAGGTTCTGTGGAGGTGCTGTTCGGCGCGGAGACACGTTTCATGATTGCTTCAATGCGGAGCATCAGTTCCTTCGGGGAGAAGGGCTTGACAACATAATCGTCTATACCCAATTCGAATCCGTTGATGCGATCATATTCCTCACCGCGCGCACTGAGCATAAGAATCGGCACGGAGGAAAACTTTCGGATTTCACGGCAGGCGGAAAAACCGTCAAGCTCCGGCATCATGATATCCATGATAACGATATCGTATGGATTCTGCCTGCACATCTGAACCGCCGTCAGACCGTCGGAGGCCTCGCTTATGGTATGGCCTTCAAATTCCGCGTACTTACGGATCAGTTCACGGATTTTCGCTTCGTCGTCAACGACCAAAATCTTATACATAGTTGCGTCTCCTTATATCGGGCAAAATTGAATCGGTGCTTTATTGAAAAGATTGAAAAGTAAGAGGAAAAGCGGGGCGGGGAATTCCCGCCCCGCAAACCAGTCAGTTACCGGAGCCTTCAAAATTGATGCTGCTGTTTACACCGTCCGGAACATATTCGTAGCAGGTAACCGTGACCGTTACATTTTTGTTGTTGCGTACAACAGTCAGGGTCATCGTGTCTCCCACCTTGTGCTGACGGAGGATGGCCTTCAACTCGGAAACAGTAGAAACCTCCACATCATCTGCGGCAACAATGCGATCGTATTTTTTTAATTCCGTGTTGAGAGGGGAACTCATAACATACATGCCCGGTTTGGTAAATCCGGCATAATAGTACTGCATGGTGATTTCGGTAATTTCCCGGATATCGATTCCGAGATAAACTCTGCCGCGGACATAACCGTATTCCGAGAGCTCCATGATGACATCCATTGCATCGTTGATCGGGATAGCAAACCCCAACCCTTCAATCCCCGTACCGGAGGACTTGGCATTGACAACGCCGATCAGCTCCCCCTTCAGATTGAACAGACCGCCGCCGGAGTTTCCGGGATTGACCGCAGCATTTGTCTGAAGGAGATTCATGGTCTCTCCGCCGATTTTCACCTCACGATCGAGTGCGCTGATAATGCCGTTTGTCACGCTTCCACCCAACTCACCGAGGGGATTTCCGATTGCCACGACCTCCTGCCCGACAACGAGAGCATCGCTGTTGCCGATGACGGGGTGCTTCAGATCGGCTGCGTCAATTTTAATCAGTGCAATATCCGATTCGGAATCGGATCCGGTGACGGTTCCCTCATATTCCGAACCGTTGGAAAGCCGGACCGTAATCTTGGTTGCCCCTTCAATGACATGGTAATTTGTCAGAATCAGTCCGTCTGCGGAGATGATTACGCCGCTACCGGCACCGCTGGTGATATACTGTCCGAAATAAGTGCTTGTCTGCACGGTTTCGGTCGTGATTTCAACCACGGTTTCCTTGACGGCGGTTGCAACATCCGAGTAGGTTCCGGTCGTTACAATATCCGTAGAGGGGTTGACAACGACAACGCTTGCCGCCCCGTTCCCGTTCGAGGTTGAAATGCTGCTTGACCCCGGGAGCCGTGTGCTGTCCCCGGCGGTTCCGAAAATTGTTTTTCCGATCAAAACTCCGCCGAGACCGCTCAAAGCAGAAACAAGAATGCAGACAACGACCAGTATAGCAATCAGCCCGGCATTGTTCTTCTTCTTTTCCGCTTTCGGGGGCTGGGACGGCGAACTGTAGCCGTTGTTCTGATAGGTTGTGTTCTGATAAGCGGAACCGTATGAATAGCTTCCGTAAGGAGCGTTGAAGCCCTGCGCTCCGGTTTGCCCTGCAGAACGGGGATTATAGGTTCCGCCGTAGCCGGAGTGATATTCGCCGTTTACCGGATTTTCGGACGCAGGACCGGTACCGGAATTGTCCGGAGTTCCGTACCGTGCGGCGTATGCTGCATAACTGTCCTGCGCATTTTGCGGTCCTGTCCCGGAATTCGGATTCTGGGGGGTACCGGACGCATTGTTCTGGGCGTTTGTATTGTTATTGTTAAAGGAATATTCCGCCATAATTGCTGCCTCCTGTGTAACGTTTATTGATTGTTTTCAGTATACCCGCGGATTGTGAAGAATATATGATGTTGTTCTTAAAAGCAAATGAAAGGTTAACGCGGGTTTCTTGAATGACGGAAAATCAGGTCTTCGGCTTTTTGCGGAGGCTGTCAAGAAAATTCTGAAGAATCAGTTCTGCCGAAAGGGTGTCAACAACCCGTTTGCGCTTTTTGCTGCGGATGTTGACCTCAGAGAGAATTCCGTGTGCTTCCACTGTGGAAAGACGTTCATCACAGTAGTGTACGGCTGTGATCGTGCCGCCGGAAAGCCGGAGAAGCATATCTCCGAAAGCCCGCGCTGTGGCCGCGCGGTCACCCTCTGTTCCGTCCATATTGAGAGGAAGCCCGACGACCGCTTCGGAGGCACCCAATTTGCGCGCCAGACGGATACCGTCCTCGGCGGTGCGTGTCATGCTTCCGCTTGTCAGCGTCGTTACTCCCCCGGCCAGAAATGCCGAGGCATCCGATACCGCAACCCCGGTTCTCTTGTCACCGTAGTCAAAACCGATATAAATCATTATTCCGTATCCGCCGCGGCGGACAATCCCTTCCTGTTCTTTCTCGGATTTCTTCCGTCTTTTTTTATAAATTCAATAAATAAACATCGCATCGCCGAACGAGAAAAAACGGTATTCCCGTTGAACAGCCTCACGGTAAGCGTCCAGAATTTTATTCCGGCTGTAAAAAGCGGATACAAGCATAATCAGCGTGCTTTCCGGAAGATGAAAATTCGTGATGAGGGCATCACAGGCTTTGAAACGGTAGCCGGGGTAAATAAAGATTCCGGTATCTCCGATCGTCGGATGAATGATCCCGGCATCATCCGCAGCGCTTTCGAGTGTGCGGCAGCTTGTTGTGCCGACGCAGATGGTCCGCCCGCCTGCAGCGCGGCGCCGGTTAATGCGGTCTGCGGCATCCTGCGTTACGGTAATGAACTCAGTATGCATTTGGTGATCGGCGATCCGTTCTTCCTTTACCGGACGAAAGGTGCCAAGACCGACGTGAAGCATGACAGGAACCACATCAATTCCCTTGGTACGGATCCGATCCAGCAGTTCGGTGGTGAAGTGCAACCCGGCGGTCGGCGCAGCCGCGCTGCCGCGGTCGCGCGCATAAACCGTTTGGTAACGCTCTCCGTCCTCACACGGGGTTTCAATATAAGGTGGAAGCGGGATGGTTCCCACACGGTCCAGTACCGCGTAAAAGCCGGCGGGATCATCATAGAAAAACTCCAGAAGCCGTTCACCGTCCCCGACAATATCGCGGACCACACAGGAAAGGGAGCCGTCTCCGAAAACAAAGCGTCTTCCGATACGCGCTTTTTTCCCGGGACGCGCCAGCGCCTCCCAGAGATTGGCACCGCGGGATCGGAGAAGGAGAAATTCCATTGCGCGTCCGGGGTCATCATCCGCTGTTCCGTAGAGACGCGCGGGAATAACGCGGCTGTCGTTTATGACAAGCGTATCCCCCGGGTTGAGATAGTCGATGATATCACGGAACACACGGTGCTCGATTGAGCCTTCAGACCGATTGAGAACCATCAGACGGGAGGAATCCCTCGGTTCCGCCGGGGTCTGAGCAATCCGCTCCTTCGGAAGATCGTAGTAGAAATCTGAGGTCGAAAGGGTTGTTTCCGGCCTTTCGTTGTTGATCATGATTTTTCGCTTTCCGACCGAACGGCTGTGTGCCGAAAGGTCATATACTGATATGGGACCGTCTGCGTCACGGTCTTACTCAATTATATAACAAAGGGCTTTCCGATGCAAGCCCGGGAGCAAAATATGGTTGAAACTACAAAAAAACCGGTTTTTACCGGTGTTGCCACGGCGCTCTGTACACCTTTTTCCGGCGGCGAGGTGTCGCTTGACATCTTTCGGGAGATGATCGAACGTCAGATTGATGCCGGAGTGTCGGCACTTGTTGTCTGCGGAACAACCGGAGAAGCGCCGACACTGACGGATCGGGAAAAGCTGAAGCTGATTACCTGTGCCGTCGAAACTGCGGCAGGGCGTGTTCCGATTATTGCCGGAACCGGATCTCCGTGTACGGATAAGATGCTTCGGCTTTCTGCATCCGCCCGGGATGCAGGAGTGGATGCGCTGCTGATCGTAACTCCTTATTACAACCGTGGCACGGAGGACGGGGTGCTCCGCTATTACGAGACAGCGGCGGAGCTCGGTCCCCCGGTGATTCTTTACAATGTTCCGTCCCGTACCGGAGGGGATCTTTCGGTTCCTTTGCTGCGCCGTCTTTCCCGACACGAAAATATCGTCGCCCTGAAGGAAGCGGCTCCGGTTGCCAAGATGGCAGCGGTTTTGGCGGATCCCGAATGCGATCTCCGGGTTTATTCCGGAAACGACGCGGACACCCTGCCCGCTTTGGTGTTGGGGGCTGCGGGAGCGGTCAGCGTGATTTCCAATATTCTTCCTCGCCATACCACAGAGCTGTGCGGTGCCTTTTTTCGGGGAGATACGGAAACAGCACGGAAAGAGCATACCGCTCTTCTTCCGCTTGCCCGCCTGCTTTTTGAGGAGACAAGTCCGGTTCCGGTCAAGTATCTCTGCGGAATGCTCGGTATATGTCCTGCAGAGACAAGACTGCCTCTCGGCACGGTCAGCGAGACGCTTGCGAAAAAACTGGAGTCGGCGTATTGGCGTATTTGCCCGAGCGGAGAGGAAAAGTAACACGGAATTCAAGCATTTGGACAAAAAACGGGAAATTTTTCACTTATCCTTTACTTAGCGGCAGAATCGGTGTATAATAAAAACGTTAAGAAATTGCCGGAAGGCAAACAAAAAGAAGGACGGTTCGTAAATGGAAGACAGGAAAAAACGGGAGCTGACGGAGATTGCCCGCCGGATCCGCGTCGGTGTTATCGAGAGCACAAACGCGGCCAAGTGCGGACACCCGGGCGGCTCCCTATCGATCGCGGAAATCCTGGCATGGCTCTATTTCGGAGAGGAGATGAATGTTCGCCCTGAGGATCCCGCGTGGGAGGACAGGGACAGGCTGGTGCTTTCCAAGGGGCATACGGCACCCGCGCTTTACGCGGTGCTGGCGGAACGGGGATTTTTCCCGCGTGAAGAGCTGCTGACTCTGCGCCGTATGGGAAGCCGCTTGCAGGGACATCCGAATATGCATAAAACCCCGGGGGTGGATATGTCTACCGGGTCGCTCGGACAGGGGATTTCCGCTGCTTGCGGAATGGCACTTGCAGGAAAGCTTGACCGAAAGGGCTACCGGGTGTTCACGATTGTCGGCGACGGGGAAAGCCAGGAGGGCGAGGTCTGGGAGGCTGCAGAATTTGCCGCACACTATAAACTTGACAACCTCTGCGCCGTATTTGATTTGAACGGACTTCAGATTGACGGAAAAGTTGCCGAGGTTATGAACATCGCGCCGATGGATAAGAAGCTTGAGGCCTTTGGATGGCATGTTTTTCACGCGGATGCGCACGATTTCGAGTCGCTTGAAGCGGCCTTTGCCGCTGCCCGCGCCTCAAAGGGTGCCCCTTCAGCGATCCTTGCCCGTTCTGTAAAGGGGAAAGGTGTTTCCTTCATGGAAAACAACGCTGCATGGCATGGTAAGGCGACAAAGCCGGAAGAATACGCGATTGCGATGGCGGAGCTTTCCGCGGAGGTGAAGAATGGCTGAGAAAATTGCGACCCGCGAGGCGCTCGGAGACGAGCTTGCCGCACTCGGCGGAAGGAAAAAGGATCTTGTTGTTCTGACGGCGGATCTGGCGGACGCGACCCGTGTCGAGTATTTTCGCCGGGCATATCCGGAGCGCTTTTTTGACTGCGGAATTGCAGAGGGGAATATGATGGCGGTTGCCGCAGGACTGGCGGCGGCGGGAAAGACTGTTTTTGCTTCCAGCTTTGCCATGTTTACGGCAGGACGCGCGTTTGAGCAAATCCGCAACAGCATCGGGTATACCGCGCTGAACGTAAAAATTGCCGCGACCCACGCCGGTGTTTCGGTCGGTGAGGACGGCGCATCCCATCAGTGCAATGAGGATATTGCGCTGATGCGCGTCATTCCGGGAATGGTGGTTATCAATCCGGCGGATTATACCGAAGCCCGGGCGGCGGTTGCGGCCGCTGCCGAGATGAGGGGCCCCTGTTATCTGCGCTTCGGGCGCGCGGCTGTTCCCGATCTTTCGGCAGAGGATCCGGCGTATACTTTCGAAATCGGACGGGGCCGATTGCTTGCTTCCGGAAGGGACGTGACCATTCTCGCATCCGGTATTACCGTGGGAATGGCACTGGATGCGAAAAAGCTGCTTGTTGCCGACGGGATTGATGCCGAAGTCATCAATATTCACACAATCAAGCCGCTTGACACCGAGCTGATTCTCCGTTCGCTCCGCAAAACCGGATGTGCGGTTACAGCGGAGGAGCACAGCGTGATCGGTGGGCTCGGCGGGGCCGTTGCGGAGCTGATTTGTGATGCGTTTCCGGTTCCGCTGCGCCGTGTCGGTGTTGAGGATGTCTGGGGGGAGTCCGGTTCCGCTGCCATGCTCCTGGATGCTTACGGGATTTCCGCTGCCAACATCGCGGCAAAGGCGCGCGCGGCGGTCAATGCCAAAAAAGAGTAAGTTGCATGCTTTTTTACGGCTTCCTGTTCGGAAATTGCTCTTCGGTGTTTTGCGGTACGCTTCTGAGAAATCACTTTTTTAGGGAGAAACTGAATGACGGGAATTATCGCGGCAATGGAATGTGAGGCAGAGAAGCTCCTCTGCAATATGACCGATCGGATGCCAACGGAGACATTTGGGGGAGTAACCTACTTCCGCGGCAGGCTGGGAAAGGAGGATATTGTCCTTGCGACCTGCGGAGTCGGAAAGGTTTTTGCCGCTTCGTGTGCCGCGGCGATGCTTCTGAAGTATGCGCCGGACCGTATTATCAACACCGGCGTTGCCGGTGCGGTCGGGGGTCATGTGCGGCGCCTTGACACCGTAATTGCCACTGCTCTTGTACAGCATGATATGGATACCTCTCCGCTCGGCGATCCGGTCGGTGAGATTTCCGGTATCCGCAAGATTTTTTTTGAAACCGATGAGGCACTTTCCGAGCAGCTTGCCTCCTGTGTTACTGCCGCCGGCGGTCACGCTGTGCGCGGCGTCATTGCTACGGGGGATCAGTTTGTTGCTTCTGCGGAAACAAAGCGAAGGCTTTCCTCCCTTTTCGGCGCTTGCGCCGCAGAGATGGAGGGAGGAGCAATTGCACAGGTGTGCTATTTGTACAAAACCCCTTTTGCTGTCCTGCGAACGATGAGCGACGGCGCAGACGGTGATGCCTCTGGGGATTTTGCAGCATTTGCCGAGCAGGCTGCACAGATCAGTTCTCTTGCCATTCTTTCCCTTTTTACTGAATAATCGAAATGAGAAAAAGCTGATGCAAAATACGAAATTTTGCTTCAGCTTTTTTTTGTGAAACCAGTGTGGAAATTCAAGACAGAAGGCAGCTGTTGCCGCGCCTCGATAGGGCGGATACGGAAGAGGAAATACAGGCAGAAAGCTGCACGGGATCAAGTGAATGTCCGAAAAGCCCGGTTCGGCGCGGCGGAGCAGAGAAAAAACGGACAGCGCATTCAAAATCCGGTTTTCGGTCTGACAGATTATGTGCATCGCTGCCAAGGACAATCATCGCATCGTGTTCGAGCAGGTAGACAAGGTTTTTCTGCGTTTTTTTGTCATACAGCCCTGCGCAGTTTACCTGAAAACAAACATCCCCGAGAGAAAGAAAATCATTCAGCAGGTTTTGACTGAGCCAATTGTAGCGATCGATATGGGCAAGAAGGGGAGTCGCGTTGTAAGCGGAGGCAATTCGGTCAACGGTCGGACAAAACCACTTCTCCGCTCTTTGAACGGGAAACTCAAACAGCATGACAGGCAGATCGGAAAAACACAGGCAATCCAACTGCATACCGATCAGCTGTGGGCAAGCCATAATTTCCGCCCCCAGCGAGAGGGAGGGAACGTCTTCCTGCAAAAGGAAGGGTGCAATCCGGGTATAAGCCGCTTCCCGACGGCGGATAAATTCCTCCGGGGATTCCCGGTCTGCGTAAAAATGCGGGGTTGCGTAAACGCGCTGCACTCCCTGCCTGTATAGCTCCCGGAGCATCAAAATCGACTCTGTTATATCTCCGGCACCGTCATCAAGACCCGGAAGAATATGAGAGTGATAATCCGTATTGTTCAATTTAATCAGTTCCGCTTGTATCGTCGGGATAATTCTGTGCGACCCCGGTATATTGCCGGATGCCGGCAGCCGTATCGGAATACTTTCCGTACTTGCCGTATTTTCCTGGAAAGATTCCCTGATTGCCTTCGGCATCCGTAACAACGACTCCGAGAATCTTTGCTCCGATGCTTTTCAGCCCTTCCATTGCATGGCTGACATCATCCTTGCGGGATTGCCGCTGCCGCACAATAAAAAGAAAGCTGCGCGCATGCATGGCAATCGACATCGCATCTGAAATAATGCCGACAGGAGGGCAGTCGATGAAAATATAGTCATATACCTTGCGCAGTGCGTCAAGAAGTCTGCCCATGTTTTTTGAGCCGAGAAGCTCAGATGGGTTCGGGGGCACCGGACCGGCGGTCAGAAGGTCGAGATTGGTTCGTATATTTTTACGGAAGATACCATCCTCAGGCTTGGAAAGACCGGAAAGCAAGCGGGAAAGACCGTCTGTATTCGGGACACCGAATATTTTGTGCTGTATTGCGCTTCGCATATCCGCATCAATCAGCAGAACATGTGCACCGGTTTGTGCCATGGTGATTGCAATATTGGAGGTTGTCAGAGATTTTCCTGCATTCGGCTCATAGCTTGTGGTGATAATGACATTGTCGTCGACTGTTGCAACCGCAAATTGCAGATTGGTACGGATTGTTTTGTAAGCTTCAACCACGAAAAAATCGAGTTCACGGGAGGTCAGATTCGTATGGTTACTTTCTTTTTTCACGGTAATAGCTTCCTTTCTTTCCCGGTTGATTGGTAGCGGTAAGAGGGGGAATCTCTCCGAGAACCGGTACCCCGAACAATGCGGAAAGGTCATCGCCTTCCTTGATGGTTTCGTCGAAAAGAAAGACGATTGTGATCGGAACAATTGCCAGCAACGCTCCCAGAATCATTCCGAGAACGGTATTGCGAAGCACATGCTTTGACACAAGCCGCGGCTTGACAATGTCTTCTTTTGTGCTTTCAATGCGCTGAACAGAGCTTGCCTCGACTTTTTCCCGGAGCAGTTCCGCGCCGCGGGTTGCCATAGCCTCACAAACGTCGATACAGAGCCGGGGATCGGAGGCGGTTGCCTGAATTTTCAGAATGGAGTTGCTTGTAGAAAAAGCAAGCATCTCCGACAAACTCTTTGCTGTTGCGCGGGGCATACCGGTCAGGGGATCGTTTCCAACGGATTCGGCAACCCGGCTCAAAATGGATTCGTTTTTCAGAATATCGATAAACTGCCCCGCGAGCTGGGTAGAGGCATTCAGATCGGAGATTGTGCTGGAATTCTGGTTTACTGTTGCCGCGTTATGTACAAGAAGAGAAACAGAGGTGGTATAAGTATTTTTTTTGAAAAAGACAGAATAAGCCAAAAAAAGGGCACCGACAAAGATGGTACATGCGAGGATCAGGGCGATTTTGCGCATCCATTCGGAAAAAAGCGAGCGCAAATCCATTGTGCGTTCCATAATCAACCTCTTCTTGTGGAGCTGAAAGTAATCATTGATGCCTTGTTCCGGTGGTATCGGGAAGGAAATCGAGTATTCCCAATAATTTCAATTATAATTATATACGGACAAAAGAAGAGTGTCAAGAGAACTCCTTATGAAAAACATTACAAAACTTGTGAAAAACATTACAAAAAAAGAAGGAAGGTTGTCTGTTTTTTAACGATATTTTTATTGATTATGGGGAAAAAATATGGTAATATATCAATATAGAAACCAATTTTGCCGGATTGCGGCACAATAATACGGAGGAATAGTATGATGTATAACAAGAAATCCATCGAAGACATCGATGTCAGCGGCAAACGCGTGCTGGTTAGATGCGACTTCAACGTCCCAGTAAAAGATGGCGTGATCACGTCAGACAAGCGGATTACCGAGGCTCTGCCGACGATCAAGTACCTTGTGTCCAAGAACTGCCGGATTGTTCTTTGCTCCCATATGGGCAAGCCGCACAATATTTTCGACGAAAAGATCAAGCTGAACAAGAAGGAACTTGCGGCAATTGAAGCGCTTCCCGAAGCGGAGCGTGATGCTGCCACGGCGAAGGCCCTGGAGAAAGCCAAGGGAGACAAAAACAAATATTCTCTGCGGATTGTTGCCGATAAGCTCAATGAATATCTCTGCGGTATCGTGACCTTTGCAGAGGATACGGTCGGACCCGATGCACAGGCCAAGGTTGCCGCTCTTGAGGGCGGCAGAATCGTGCTTCTTGAAAACACCCGCTTTACCGGCGGCGAAGAAAAGAATGATGAAGCGTTTGCAAAGAAACTTGCCGCATTCGGGGATATCTTCGTGAATGACGCTTTCGGAACCGCGCACCGCGCTCATGCTTCCACCGCGGGTGTCGCTATGTACGGCGGTCTACCGGCAGTTTGCGGCTACCTGATTCAGAAGGAAATCGGAATTATGGGGAAGGCACTCTCCGATCCTGCCCGCCCGTTTGTCGCAATTCTCGGCGGTGCCAAGGTTGCGGACAAGCTGAAGGTGATCGACAACCTTCTGACCAAGGTTGACACCTTGATTATCGGCGGAGGGATGGCATATACCTTCCTTGCTGCAAAGGGTTATCAAATCGGTACTTCTCTGTTTGACGCTGAGAAGGTTGACTACTGCCGCGAAATGATGAAGAAGGCTGAAGAGAAGGGGGTTAAACTTCTGCTTCCGGTTGACGCTGTTGTGATCAAAAGCTTCCCGGATCCGATCGATGCCGAGGTTGAGGTGGAAACCGTTGATGCCGATAAAATTCCCGCAGATAAGATGGGCTGTGATATCGGAGAAAAGACCGCTGCGCTTTACGCCGATGCTGTGAAGAATGCGGCGACGGTTGTCTGGAACGGACCGATGGGCGTGTTCGAGAATCCGATTCTGGCCCGCGGTACCATCGCTGTTGCCCGCGCCCTTTCCGAGAGCAAGGCCATTACGATCGTCGGCGGCGGAGATTCCGCAGCTGCTTGCGAGACACTCGGCTTTGCCGATAAGATCACCCATATCAGCACCGGCGGCGGCGCTTCCCTTGAATTCCTTGAGGGACTTGAGCTTCCCGGAATTGCCGTACTTCAGGATAAATAAGAAAGGCATCGGAACATGAGAAAGACTGTAATCGCAGGGAACTGGAAGATGAACATGACCCCTGCGGACACCAAAAAATTTTTTGAGGAAATTGCGCCGATGATTTCCGGCAGAAAGAGCTGCACGGTTGTCTTCTGCGTACCGTTCGTGGATCTGGCGGCGGCGATAAAGGGTGCAAAGGGAACAGGAGCCAAAATCGGAGCACAGAATGTTCATTTCAAGGAAAGCGGCGCCTATACCGGGGAAATATCCGCAAAGATGCTCAGCGAGTGCGGCGTGGAATATGTCATTGTCGGGCATTCGGAGCGCAGGCAGTATTTCGGAGAGACCGACGAAACGGTTAACCTCCGTGCCCGCGCAGCCTTGGACGCAGGACTGAAGGTGATTCTGTGTCTCGGCGAGATGCTGGACGCCCGCGAGAAGGGAATCACAAACGAGGTTGTGGCAATGCAGACCAAGCTGGATCTTGCCGGGATTACGGAGGAGCAGCTCAAGAATGTCATCATCGCTTATGAGCCGGTCTGGGCCATCGGTACCGGGTTGACGGCCACACCGGAGCAGGCTGACGAAACCTGCGGTGTGATCCGCGCAACCGTCGCTTCCCTGTACGGAAAGAAGGCGGCACGCGAGCTGACGATTCAATACGGCGGTTCCATGAACGAGAAAAACGCAGCTGAGCTGCTTGCCAAGGAGAATGTCGATGGCGGGCTGATCGGCGGCGCTTCCCTGAAACCTGCTGCGTTTGCGGCGATTGTCGCTGCTGCGAACAAGAAGGCATAAAGAGAAGAATATTATCAGATAAAAAAGAATAAGGAGGCAGGAAATATGCAAAAAAAGAGGGAAAGAGTTCTTTTCGTCCTGTTTGCGGCGCTTCTTGCCTCCTTCCTTTTTTTCGCCTGCGGGCAGAAAAAAGAGTCGGTCGAGACTGACCGGATTCTTTCGGTGACCCGTACGGGAGAAGGGCTTGAGGTTTGTGCAGAATTGACTGACGTGACCGCGGCATCTGCCGGAAACGGCATTGTCTATCTGTTTGCGCTTCTTCCGGGAGAAAGCGTTTCCTCTCTCGACTCATGCGCTCCGGTCGCGGAGAGCGATGCTGCTTCTCAGCTTCGCTTTACCGTGCCGGCCGATAAGGATGGGGCAATACTCTACGCAAAGTTTGTTCTTGCTGTTCGCCGCGGTGAGAGTTATACTGCTGTGACAACGGCGGCGTATCCTTCTTTTGAACAGGAAGGCAGTTCCTTATATTCTCCGGCAGGATCCAAAAAGGGAATTGTGACGGAGAATCTTGGGGAAGCGGAGTCGCTTTTTGCTGCGCATACAATGATTGACCTGGATGTGGAGAGCCTGATCACAACCGGAAGCGGGTTGCGGTGCGGTATCGGGGAAGAATCCTGGCTGCTGTCGGAAAGCAGGATTGATTCTGTGGATTATCTTGTGCGGAATGCTTCCTCTGCCGGCATCAGGGTATATCTGCGCCTTCTTCTTCCGGAGAATGCCCGCGCCGTGGACGCTCTCCGCTATGCCGCAGTTTCCGGTTTCTTTGCGGAGCGGTATTCTGGCGGGGAGAAGGGAATCGTGAAGGATTTCATTCTCGCTTTTGAAGGAGGAACTCCTTCCCGGGATATTTACAATACGGCAGCTTTGCTACGCGCGGTCTATACTGCAGTTTCTCTTTCCTCGGAGAATGCCCGCCTGTTTTATTCCGTGTCCTGCCTGTTCAATTCCTCCGGTGCGGACGGAGGAAGCCGCGCACTGCTGGATTCACTCTTCGCCGCCCTTTCCTACAACGGTGAGATTCCCTTCGGAATCGCGCTCGATATGAGCGCGGTCTCCCGACTTCCGTCACCTGTCTGGGAGGAGCCTCTGGCCTCGGACTCCCTGAATACGGTTTATCTTACCGTGCGTAACCTTTCTTTATTTACGGATTATCTGAGCCGGGAGGAGTTTCTTACGAACGGTAAGGAACGTCCTGTGATCATTCTCGGATTTTCCGTACCCTGCGACAATTCGGAGGGCAGCGAGGACAGGCAGGCTGCCGCGGTCGCTTATGCGTATTACAAGGTGTTGGCAGAGGACAGCGTTGAGGCTTTCTTTTATTCACAGCTCTTTGACAGCTCCGTGTCTGCATCCGGCTTGATCCGTGCCGATGGGACGCATCGCCGTTCCTATGAACTCTTCCGGGCGCTTGATACGGAGCAGGGAACTGCGGAATCCTCCTTTGCCCTTCCGTTGATCGGGGTGAATCGCTGGCAGGCCGTGACAGGGAAAGAGCTGTCTGCACCCGTATACTTTTCCTCTGTGCACATAACGGCAGATTTCACGGAACCCACCGGGCGGCACGGTTTGAAAAAACTGTTTGATTTTTCTTCCGGTTCTCTCGGCGGACTTTATCCGTCTCAGGGTGCTGTTTCCCTTGCGCTCCGGGTCCGGGACGATGAGCCGGTTCGTGCCGTTTGCAATCTTGACGGAAATTCCTCCGAATCTGCGTGCGGTGTTTCTGCTGCGCTTCCTGCGCTTTCAGCAGAAACAAAGCAAATCGCTCTTACTCTGACCGCGGCAGGAGAAGGGAAGAATTCCGTTTCTCATATTATCGTGGAGCTTTCCGGCTATGACAGTACCGTCAGACGGTTCTGGGAGACGGATTTTGAGCTTCCGGACGGAGCGGATACCACGGTTTATCTTGATCTTTCCAACCTGACAAAGAAGGAAATCACCGCACTGAACCGCATCCGTGTTCTGAGAGAGAATGACGGAATGCCGGCGACGCTTTCTGTGATTGCCTTGGATGCGATTGAAGCGGTCCCCGGATTCTTTACTGTTCTGCTGCGGACTCTGCTTGTGCTCGTGTGTATTGCTGCTATCGGACTGTTCGTCCTATGGCTGCGTATGATTCTTCTCAGGAGGCGCGCTGCGTTGCGCCGCCGCCGCCGTAACGAGGCGGTCAATCCCAAGCCGAAGCGCAGAGCACGGTTTTGAACGGTTCTTCCGGAAGAAATGTCAAGGAAAAAATAACCCCTCAGCGCAGACCTGAAACCGGTGCTTTTCCAGTCTGCGCTGAGGGGATTCTGTTTTCTTTAATGGGATGTTTTCCTGTTATCTACTTTTTCCTGTTTTTACATTTATCGCAGCCGGAGCAGCCGCAGCCGCAACCGCCTGTCTTTTTCTTGCGAACGATGCGGTAAAGGGCAAAGGCGAGTGCCGCCGCAAGCAGGATCAGGACGGCGACCGTAGAGGCGTTGATCAAAAGAGCGGCAATCATCCTATCAGTACCCCGCAGAGCAGTCGGACGGCAAGAGAGATGATCCAGGCAATTATACACTGCCCCACAACAATTCCTGCTGCCCAACCGGCGCCAAGCTCACGCCGGATTGCAGCAATGGCTGCAACACACGGCGTATACAGCAGACAGAAAACAAGGAGAGAAGCCGCGGCAGCAGGGGAGAGGGCAAGCAGGAGACTTTCCGTGCTTCCGAAGAGCACGGAAAGTGTGGAAACAACGCTCTCTTTTGCCATGAAACCGGCAACAAGAGCGGTTACAATCCGCCAGTCTGCAAAGCCATGCAGTGTGAAGACCGGTGCAACCGCACCGGCAGCAAGAGCAAGCATGCTGTCTTTGGAATCCGCGACGACATTCAGCCGGTAGTCAAAAGTCTGAAGGAACCATACAACAACGGAGGCAAGGAGGATGACCGTAAAAGCGCGTTCCAGAAAGTCTTTCGCCTTTTCCCAGAGGAGCTGAAGCACGTTTTTTGCACCGGGAAGACGGTAATTGGGAAGCTCCATGACAAAAGGTACGGCGTCTCCCTTGAAGATTGTGCCCTTGGAAAGAAGCGCGACAAGAATCCCGGTCAGAATTCCGAGCAGATACAGTCCTATCATAATCAGACCGCTATATTTCGGAAAAAACGTGCGACAGAAATAGCCGTAGATCGGAAGCTTAGCTGTGCAGCTCATGAACGGAGTGAGAAGAATTGTCATCTTGCGGTCGCGCGCGGAGGGAAGCGTGCGGCTTGCCATGACACCCGGCACCGTACAGCCAAAGCCGATCAGCATCGGGACGATGCTTCTGCCGGAAAGACCGATCCGGCGCAGCGGTTTATCGCAGACAAAGGCAACGCGTGCCATATACCCGCTGTCCTCCAGCATCGACAGGAAGAAAAACAGAACAACGATGATCGGGACAAAAGACAGAACACTTCCTACCCCGTTGAAAATACCGTCAATAACAAGAGAGCGCAGAATCGGATTCACGGCAGCTGCAGAGAGTCCTGCATCGGCAAGCTCAGTCAACCGGTCAATTCCTCTCTGAAGGAGCTCCTGAAAAAAGGCTCCGATCACATTGAAGGTGAGGAAAAAGATCAGCCCCATAATGGCAATGAAAAAGGGAATGGCGGTATATTTGCCGGTGAGGATCCGGTCAAGCTTCCGGCTTCTTGCATGCTCCTTGCTTTCCTTCGGTTTGATCACCGTGCGGGAGCACAGCTCCTCAATGAAGCCGAAACGCATATCGGCAATGGCGGCGGCGCGGTCTAACCCTCGTTCTTCCTCCATACGGGAGACAATATGGGCGATCATCTCCCGCTCACTGTCAGAAAGGGAGAGGGTCTCTTCGACAAGTTTGTCTCCTTCAATGAGCTTGCCCGCAGCAAAACGGAGAGGAATTTTTGCCGCAACCGCATGATCCTCGATCAGATCCATAATACCGTGTAGGCAACGATGTACTGCTCCGCCGTGCTCATCCTTGCTGCAGAAGTCGATTCTTCCGGGAAGCTCCCCGTATTTTGCAATATGTACGGCATGCTCGATCAACTCGTCAACGCCTTCGTTTTTGGCAGCGGAGATCGGAATGACCGGAATCCCGAGAATCTGCTCCATTGCGTTAATGCGGATTGTTCCGCCGTTTCCACGTACCTCATCCATCATATTGAGTGCCAGGACCATCGGGGTATCCAGCTCCATCAACTGAAGCGTCAGATAGAGATTGCGCTCAATATTGGTTGCGTCGACAATGTTGATGATGCAGTCCGGCTTTTCGTCAAGAATGAAACGACGGGAAACGATTTCCTCAGAGGTATAAGGGGAGAGAGAGTAAATTCCCGGAAGATCGGTGACAAGAGAATCGGGTACACCGCGGATCGGCCCGCTTTTGCGGTCAACGGTTACGCCAGGAAAGTTTCCAACATGCTGATTAGAGCCGGTAAGACGATTAAATAGTGTTGTTTTCCCGCAGTTTTGGTTGCCAGCCAACGCAAAGGTGAGAACCTTCCCCTTTGCAACCGGTTGTTCCGTGGCCTTCGAGTGGTATTTTCCACCTTCTCCATAGCCTGGATGGTCGGGGATGCCCGCGTCTTCCGCGTCCGGTTTTATCTTTGGCTTGGGGGAATTCGGTATCGTCGGAACCGGTTTGATATCTATCTGCTCAGCGTCAGCCAAACGCAGGGTCAACTCGTAGCCGTGTA
Source organism: Eubacteriales bacterium (assembly GCA_034178705.1). Classification (GTDB taxonomy): domain Bacteria; phylum Bacillota; class Clostridia; order Oscillospirales; family CAG-272; genus RUG12395. The sequence goes on from JAXFQY010000093.1 coordinate 16,912, forward strand.
TGGAAAGCTCCATCGGGTCTCCCATCGGAGCATATTTCATCAGTGTGACTTCAGCTCCCGGAATGACGCCCATGTCCAAAAAGTGCTGACGCAGTGCTCCCTCGCCTCCGACGGCGGTAATAACGGCGCTTTGCCCGATTGCAAGCTCCTTCAGTGTCATGCATAACCTCCGTGAACAATTCTGCCGTGTGCCGCAGAAGCCTCTGCGGACGGAAAAGTTAGTCTATACAAACTTCAACGTCGAGATTATAGCACCTGCTGTTCCGACTGTCAAGATTCTATTGAAGTTGAAAATGAAGAAAAAAGAAGCCGCCCTTTGCGGACGGCTTCTGATGAAGGGAAACTTATTTGATTTCGACGACAGCGCCGGCAGCTTCGAGCTTTGCCTTGATCTCGTTTGCGGTGTCTTTGCTGACAGCTTCCTTGATTGCCTTCGGAGCGGATTCAACAAGATCCTTCGCGTCCTTCAGGCCGAGACCGGTGATCTCACGGGCAACCTTGATAACGTCGAGCTTTTTCGCACCGATTTCCTTCAGGATGACGTCAAACTCGGTTTTCTCCTCAGCGGCGGGAGCAGCAGCACCGCCGGCAGCGGGAGCGGAAGCAACAACAGCGGAAACGCCGAACTCTTCCTCGAGAGCCTTTACGAGCTCATTGATGTCGAGAAGGGAAAGCCCTTTAATCTCTTCAATAATGTTTGTGATTTTTTCGCTAGCCATTTTTTCTATCCTCCGTTAATTAAGAATGTTCCGCATCATGCGGGGAACGTGATCGTCAGGCTTCGGTTTCGGCAGGAACGCCGCCGTCCTTTTCGATCTTTGCATTGAGTACAGCGCAGAGCTTGCAGAGCGGGGACTTGAGGCTTCCGAGCAATCTTGCGATCAGCATCTCCTTGGACGGGATTGCTGCAAGCTGCTTGACAGTCTCAGAATCGACAACTTTTCCTTCGAGAATACCTGCTTTGATCTGGAAAGACTCGACTTTGTCATCAAATTCCTTCAGAATCTTTGCAGGAGCAATCGGATCCTCGGCGGATACCGCAAAAGCGGTCATGCCTTCGAGGTACTGCTTCATCTCCGGATAGCCTGCCATGTCACAGGCACGACCGGTAATCGAATTCTTGATAACCGCGTATTCGACACCGGCTTTGCGAAGCGCCGCACGCATCTTGGTATCATCCTCAACGGTGATGCCCTGATACTGCACGAGGACGCCGGAAGCAGCGTTCCGGATCTTCTCGGCAAGTGCGTTTACCTCAGCCTGCTTCTTTTCAAGAATAACCTTGCTGGGCACTTTGGTTTCACCTCCATCGCGCAAAAAATAAATCCCGTTACGGCAAAGCACAGCAATACCGAAAGGGATTTACGAAAAAACGTATTCTCTCCTCGGCAGGAAAGCCCGAAAGCTTTTACCGTAACCTGCTGTCTTTGGATAACGCGGTTATTTTAACATACTGTCTTCCTTTTGTCAAGAGTTTTCTGATAATTTGGGAGAATTCTTGCGACGCTGCCGGTAAAAGGAGAAATCGTACAATACAACACAACAAGGGATCAATAAGAGAAGTGATAAGAGCAATATAAAAAACGAATAGGACGAGAAAAATCCATCACAGACGAAAGCCTGTGATGGATTTTTCTCTATGTTGCTTCCCAAATTTTCTTCGTAATAAACAAAGAATAAACCCGAAAATAAAGTATTACCCAAAAATGGCGTAGCAAGCGGTTGCTTTTTTGAAAGGCAAATTTTCTTATATCTGAATTTTGATTTCGTCCTTGCCGTACTGCACAAGTTCCTTATCCGAAATAAATTTGTCCCACTCGGCAAAAAACGCCTCTTTGCCGGCATAAGGCGCGGTATAGCTTTCGGCAACATATTTTGCGAGCTTTGCATCGTCCTGCAACAGCTTTGTAAGAACTGCCACCTGCGCCTCGGCGGAGAGTATGCAAGCCTTTTCCGGCTCATCGATCCGGTAGTCATCGCCATGACTTTTCCCTGTTGCACCGGCAACATACGGATGAATCACAGGCATTACACAACTAAGGTCGCCCATATCCGTACTGGCACCGCCCCAGTTTTCCGTCACGTGCACCATATCCGCGCCAACCAGCTCGTTCAAAGCTTCTACCGCCACGGCGCGCAGTTCCCGGCTGTTGTTCAGCGGAGCGGCGCCCGTACGGTCTGCCACGGTGACGGTTGCACCCATTGCAAGCGCACCCGATGCGATGGCACGATTTACTTTCTCATTGATTTTGCCGATCACCGCAAGCGACTTGCCCCTGATCAGCGTTTCCAGCTTGGTCTGCGACGGAATAACGCTGACGGAATCCCCGCCCTCGGTAACGATAGGATGCACTCTGACATGATCGTAGTCGGCAAAGGTTTCGCGCAGTGCATTGATGGCGTTCAGAGAAAGGGTTGCCGCATACAAAGCGTTGATTCCGTTTTGCGGGCTTCCGCCCGCGTGGGAAGCAACCCCGTGAAACGCAAAATGCTTTTGAATGTTTCCGTTGCAGCCGGCATGTACGGCAAACAGATGTTTCATACCGGGTCCGGTGTGAAACAGAATCGCCATATCCACGCCGTCAAAATAGCCGCGATACAAAAACTCGTCCTTTCCGCCGTAGTACCTGATAATTTCCTTTCGGCGCAGGCTCTCTCGGAAATCTGATTGAATTTCTTCTTCCGCCGGCACAGCACACAGGCGGATGGAACCACTGAGACCGTTTAACACATTCGGTTCTTTCAACGCCAGCGCGATCCCCACCATCGCCGCGCATTGGGCGTGATGACCGCAGGCGTGGGCATTGCCGTTTACCGCGGCAAAATGATTGGGGACATACAGACCGTCAAGCTCGCACAGAACCAGCACTTTGGGACCGGCCTTACCCGTTTCCACATCGGTATAAAACCCGGGGATATTCCCCGCTTTATGCAAAACGTAGCCGGCTTGCTCAAATATATTTTCTAGGTAAGCCGAGGCTTGCCATTCGTTATAGCCCGTTTCCGGATGTTGCCAGATATAGCGCTCCGCCGTCAGTATTTCGTCCGCATGTCTTTGCACGGCATTTTTGATCAGCTGAATATCCATTTTTCCTCCTGAATGTTTCAAATCAAGCGTGCCGATACGCCGCAACGCCCTGTATATCATGCGATTAGCCAAAACAGTAAAAAATTCATTTTCATTCGTATTATAGTTGATTTCAGAAATCAGGTAAATGTTAAAATTGATATTTTAGTTGATATTGATACTTTTTTCGATATTGCTGAAAAACAGGCTCAGCCATGAGTCGGGCATTCGGAAGCAAATCCGAACCACCCCATCGGGAGATACGGCCTTGCTCTGCATTCTCTCAATCGAGCAAGGGGTGCAGGCACTGCCTGCTGGTGGAGCATAGGGGGGCGAACGCTCGTGGTCTCCGTTTTAGGTTCTGTTTGCTGATATTAATTTTTATTGAATTTTTCTGCCGGCATGTTATGATATAAAAATCTTAATAAACTGGAACTGCCACCGGGTAGTTGATGCATAAAGCATTCGTTTGCATATCGTTAGGTCTTGGAAGATATGCATACGAATGTTATTTTTTCAGGAGGGTTTTGATTGAAAAACTATTTTTCAAAATTGGAGATTATTCTATGGAGTTCTTCGGTATTGTTAATCATAGGTTCTTTTTGCATGTTTGATAGGGAGAATTATTTAACATTGTTAGCATCGCTTATAGGTGTTACCTCACTCATCTTCAATGCAAAGGGAAATCCGTTTGGACAATTCTTAATGGTATGGTTCAGTTTGCTATACGGAGTAATTTCATTCAGCTTTGCTTATTACGGTGAAATGCTTACCTATCTTGGTATGACAATGCCAATGGCAGTGTTTTCTTTGATATCGTGGCTTCGAAATCCGTATAAAAAAAACAAAGCAGAGGTTAAGGTAAATGCGATTAGCAAAAAAGAAACTTTATTGATGTGGGTTGGTGCAGTGGCAATAACAGCTTTGTTCTATTTTGTATTAGAGCATTGCAATACTGCGAATATTATCCCAAGTACTATATCCGTTACAACGAGTTTTATTGCCGTATATCTCACCTTTAGAAGAAGTCCGGCGTTTGCATTAGCATATGCATCTAATGATATTGTACTAATAATTTTATGAATAATGGCAAGTGTGTATGATATTAGATATGTTTCTGTCGTGGTGTGCTTCATTGCGTTTTTAATTAATGATATATACGGGTATATAAGTTGGCAGAAAATGAAGATTAGACAGAGGCAAAATTAATATTCTGAATCAGTACACCTGACAAAAATATGAAATAAAACAAAAAAACAATCAGTAAACATCAGAATTCCTGATTGTTTCGATATAGACTGATGAGTTGGACAAGGTTTGTTTTTTCTATTTCTATGTTTTTGAAAACGAGTCCACATCTCAAATTAAAAGCGGCCTCGAAAAATCGCTTAAATCCTGGGGTTTATAACAAAAACGCCATTGATGTCCAACCCTTAGGGGTCAGAAGTCAATGGTGTTTTCAGTTGGCGGAGAGGAAGGGATTCGAACCCTTGTGCGCTTTCGCGCAAACTGATTTCGAGTCATAGTCAGGCTTTGGAACTTTAGAGGAAATAGGGGAACTTAGCGGACAATGAAGGACTTCGAAAAAGTGAGCAATATCAAGGCTTTTCGGGCGTCAAACGCCCAAAAACCTTGATATAAAAG
>JAXFQY010000098.1:0-3548 GCA_034178705.1 Eubacteriales bacterium
TTAAATCATCCCCCAGCAAATGAATTAACTATACACAATCCTTTCTAAAATTCTAATAGTGTAGTATAATAACAGTCATGCGCTCTACCGACTGAGCTAAGGAGGACTATGGCGGCTGCGGTTTTGTTCCGCTTCCGCATTTTTGCTACCCCTTGTCGCTCTACTCGGTAAATCTTCGTGTTAATCTTGTAGCGCTAACTGCATCAAGCGACATCATGATTAACAGTCACTCTGTTCAACAAATTGGAATTTGTGAAGCTGACATTTGATACAGTTAAAACTTAACCTTCAACACTAATTAAATAAATTTTTTTCTTAAATGCACCATTTTTATTTTGCTTACGTTGCTTTATTTCCATTACTTCATTCAGAGAAGAGCCTTGATTCTCAGCCAACGCTTCAATTACCTCAATAATGTCGGCTAATTCTTCAATGTTATTGTCCGACAGATATTCTTCAACCTCTTCTTTTAGTTTCATTCTTAAAGCAGAGGTATAATCTTCATTATCAAGAATTTTGATTTCGGGTGTTTGTCCGTTTTTTTCACATATCAGAGGAATATTATCTCTCACTAACTTGTTTATTTGTTTTTTCATCTTTTGCACACTCCTTCAAATTCTTATTTATCGAGCTGTTTGCTTCATTATACCACGCCGCTGCTGCCGTTGTAAACAACGAAAAAAGAGACCGCTTTTGCGATCTCTTTTTGGCTCCCCCGGCGCCTGGTGAAAGGAGAGCTGCATGAAGGCCGACGCTGACCACGCTCGGCACAGCGCGTCCCCATCGTTGACCAGATGGTCGCAAAGGCAATTCAGTTCGCTCTGAAGCTGGCTTGGGGCATAAACCCAGCCCAACGCGATGATGGCGATCCGTCTCAGCTCTGGCGAAGGGAGCTCGGCGTACCGAAGCAGATAAGGCACCAGCCTTTCCCGCTCCGGCTCCTCGCTCTTGTCCGGACTGTAGAAACTTTGGGCAATGAGGCTGGCGATATGGACCGACTCAAAGGCGTCCCTGACATCCAAAAGCGGAAAGAGAAAGTCACGCCCCTCTTTCCTGCGCCGGGCAAAGCCGTCCTCCAGGTACAGGCGATCCGTTTTATCCCGTTTCCAATCCTCAACCACCAGCTCATAGTGATATTCGATCTGCCGGCTGCCGGCCAGGTCGGCGCTGAAGTCCATCAGGAGCCCCAGGTCATAGCCGCTGTCCTTCAGCGCCTGGTAGGCCCGCTCCAACTCGCGGCGGGTCAGCGCGGAGCGCCGATCCCTCTCTTTTCGGATTTCCTCCAATATGGCAATCGTTGATTTTTTCATGTCCTTTCACCCGCTTTCTTCCGATGCCGACGACACAAATACCGCCGGCGGAGGGAAAAGTATAGGAAGGTAATACAGATCCCAGAGATATCGAATGTTATCCGGATATCCTTACCCGGAAATTATTCAATGATATTTCAGCGTCCCTATAACAAGCCAGAACATCATAAAAATGCAACAACCGACAAAACCCCGTCTGCTGGCAGATGCCATTCCCAATAAACATATACCATAAAAAAGCATTCTTTACAAGAGCCTTTGCACCGAATTGGAAAAATGCGCAAGGGCCTCTGCCGATCCGGTTTTACGGACAGCAGCACAGCCGGTTGCCCGCAAGTCGCGCAGGCTCAAGCACGCAACACAAATTAAACGCTGAGTATAGAAAAGAATAAGCCCGTCGGAATCCAAAGCGGTCACGACGGGCTTTCCTGTGTAATCTGTGTTAAATATGAGTTTCTTGTTAAGCGAAAAGAAATCATTCATAAGGGGGGAGCGGCTTTATGCTATTCTCCCACCTGTACTTCTTTAGCTTGCCGATGACAACAACGGTCTTTTATGCACCGGTACCTTTGGATACTGTTTTGTAATTCTCCGGTATATTCGGTGTTTCAAAAACAGTTTTTCTTGCCGCTTCGCGGAGTATACCCGCATTTTCCGATGACAAGGTATCCGTATAAGAAACAGCAGTGGGATCCACATGAAAAATCTCCGCAAACAAAGTAACAGCGGCAAGATAACTTCCCGCATAGGAAGGATGGGATTTATCGGAATTATATAGTTCTATGCCGCCTTGGTTGGTATTGATATCATAAAAGGCCAGCCCCACGTGTGCAACAGGAATTTCCAATTCCTCTCCGATTGCCTGATAAGCCGCCGCCAGTCTCCACGTCATGCTTTCATAGGTCCATCCGTAAGTGTCTAATGTCGAACTTCCTGTTTTCCTTCCCCACGTGGCATAAAGAATAGGCGTTGCACCCGTTTTTCGGATTCTCTCAGAAAGATTGCGAACGGCCTCGTAAAACTTCGGAGCGGTTTCTGCCGCAGGGCGAATGCTCTGCTCCTGTAATATTACGAAATCATATTTTTTTGCCCCTGTCAATGCACGTTCAACCTTTGCTCCGTAGGTGTCGGTCGGGTCCGCCAGTTGAGAAAGCCGATATCCACCATTGGTAATCGAGGTTACCTCTATCTGATATCCGGCTGCCTCTGCAAACTTTTTAAAAATGGCAACGGGCATATTGTTGGTATATGTGCAGCTGTTGCCAATAAAAAAGATAGAATATACTTCTTTCTTCATGATACCTAAACGTCATAAACGAAAACGACAATCTTCTGAAGCAGCGTCTGAGGGCAATAGACGATATGAGCAGCGGAAGCCTGACCGTTGGCGGTACGATGTCCTCGGCATACTATATTTTACCGGTCATCTGCGGAGAATTCTATCGTAAGCATCCCAACATCTCCATCACCATAGACATGAGCGCATCCGATGCGGAAATCAGGAATAAAACCGTAGATCTGATGCTTTCGTTTACTCCCAATACCGCCGAGTACGAAGCGCTTCCTTTATTGGAGGAACGTCTGGTGGTTGCCATACACAAAAAGCATCCCCAAGCCGAACGAATTGCCGATTACGCGGTCCCCTATCAACAGCTGATAAGCCGAAACATTGCACCCGAACGGGAAATTTCCGATGTTTCATTATTTCAAGATATCCCTTTTATTAAAACAGGAAAAGAAGCCGATGCCGATCGAAGACTCGCCATGATGATAGAGAATCACAAAACATCCCGCTGTATCGTTGCCAATGCCAAAACGTTCGATATGCGGTACAGAATCATGCAAGAAGGGCTGGGAGCTTTACTGGTTTCGGATCTGTTTGTCGCGAACTTTCCCCATAATAAAGAAAGCATTTATTATTTTGCTCTCAAGGATCCGCGCTCGTACCGTAAACTGTATATTCAACGCAGAAAGAATCTTGTCAAAAACGAAATCCTTGATAAGTTTATTACTATAGCCGTTGAATGCTGCCGAAACAAAGATCTGTTTCGACGGATGCAGACAAACGGCCTTTCCTGAAAACAAGTTGCGAATCCGAAAAGCCCGCTTGTATGGAAAAGGATTTCGCCCCCAATTTCTGCTTCGGATCCTCGGGAAAGGAAACACACGCGGCAGGTTCTCCGTTCACCAGCATCTCCGCCCTGAATGGCCCCGGGGTACTTGACAATCCCGCTTTCA
>JAXFQY010000100.1:0-16350 GCA_034178705.1 Eubacteriales bacterium
CGATCACTGGAATAACTGCTCCTGCGGTGAGAAAATGAATCTCTCTGCACATTCCTTCAGCGCTTGGAAAACAACAAAAGCGGCAACCGAAACCACTACCGGGGAAAAGGAACGGGTGTGCTCGGTTTGCGGATACAGGGAGACATCGGTTATTGCGGTTCTCGGGCATGTGCATGATGAGGGGAGCAGCGAATGGAACTGCGATTCTGTCAATCACTGGAATGTCTGCTCCTGCGGAGAAAGGATCAATGTCACCCAACATACCTTCGGCGAATGGAAAACGGTAAAAGCCGCTACCGAAACCGCCGTCGGTGAAAAGGAACGCGTTTGTTCGGTATGCGGTTATCAGGAAAGCGAAGTGATAGCTCCTCTTGGTACCGATACTACCAATCCTGATGATACAAGCAAGCCCGACGGCACGAGCAAACCGATCGGCAACGAAAATGACCCCGAGAATCCTACAGGTTTTCCGTGGTGGATCTTGATCGTTGTAATTGCCTGTGTTGCGATTGCTGTTGTTGTGATCATCATCATTGCAAAGAAGAAAAAATTAAATACTCAAAATAAATAAAAAGGAGGCATATATCATGGGACTCTTTGATCAATTGAAAAGCAAAGCCAAAACTGCCGTCGGTTCGGCGGTAAGTAACCTCGGGAAAAAGAGCGAGACCTTTACCTTCGCTGCTCTGCCCGAAAGCGTCGAACAGATGAAATCTTTGCCGGAAGCCGCAATGGATACCCCCTTTAAAACCGCGGCTCTGACGGTATGCGCACTCTGCGCTTTCGCTGCCGATTCGGACATCGGATTACAAATGCTGAATTACCTGCGTGGGCCGCGTCCGTTGAACGGACAGGAAATATCCTTTATTAAAGATCGTTTTAGAGGCGATCGCACCTATCTCCCGTTCTCGTATTTTGCGGGAGCAACCCCGGAAAACAATTATACTCCCACGGAACCGTATTCGCTGACCGTTACCTCCGATTCCCATTCCTTTGATGAGGACGGATACGCAAGACTGTATATCGCGTGCGGAGGCGCAGATTCGCCTCGTCCGGTGAAGCTCAGGAAAAAAGGAGACGGTCAATGGTGTCTGTGGGAGCAGTATCTGCTGACTGATATCCGCCAGCCCAAATCTGCGGATCCTTGGGCATGATCATAATGCAATCTGCTTTTTAAGGAGAGGAAAACAATGAATATTATCGGAAAATGGGTGGTATCTTCCGTTCTGTCGTTTGACGGCGGTGATTTCAAATGGCTTACCGAAGAAGAGGCTTCGTTAAAAGAAGATTTTGACGCCCGGACGTTTGCCATGATTATGGACTTCATGCCGGACGGGACTGTCCGTACTATGATGAAAATTCCTGATGGAATGTCACAGGAGAAAATCGACGAAGCGTTGGAGGAAGGATATGAGCGTGACGGGGATTGCTTCGTAATCAAGAAAGAGGAATGGAAGGAAGAGGACGGAAAGATCCTGTACAACTCCGGAATCCAAGGGGAATTCTCCGGCGAAGAAGTTTCTCCGTGGGCAGAGATAACCCAAGAGGAGAACGGGGAAATAACCTTTATGAATTTCTACCGGATGAAGAAAATGTAAAAACCAAGCGCGGTGTCCCAAAATCGGACACCGCGCTTGGTTTTTATGAAAACAGGTATAGGAATAGCGGTAAGGAATGGTTTTTCCCAAAAGAAGCAAAAAGAAAGAGCGATCTTTCCAAGCCTTTTCAGAAGGATTTTTTGTTATACACCCGTGCGGCAAGAGGATTCAGGAAGCAGAGAATCCGGAGGAAGCTATCGTACGGTCCCTGTGTCGGACATATCAGAATAACAGCCCAGCCCGAAACCGATTCGGATATTCCTGCGTCCATCACAAACTGCCGCGTAACCGTGCTGGGTTCGGTGGGGTTTGCTGACTCTCCCTGTGAGAGCGTTAAGAGCGGCATTGCCGTGTGCAACCGTGCAGGCATACGCGTTTTTATGATCACGGAGACAACGGGATCACCGCCTCCGCAATCGCAAAAAATCGGTATTCCCGGCAGCGATCACATGATGACCGGCGAAACGCTGGAACCTACAAACCGATTTGCGCATAACGCTTGACAGTACCATGATCTATCCCTTTGTACTATGATGCGATAAAACTATTGCAAAACCATTCTTGCGGTATTTATAGGATAAAAAATGTTTGAGGATCTACTGAGATAATCTGAAAAAACAAAATAGGCATGCACAAATCATCTATGTTTATAGTAGTTCTTTACATTCAATTTCGGTGTTTGATGTGGTAAAATGAACATATCCGGTGTGCTGTAATTTTCAATAATGATCGTATTATATTAGGAGATTCTATGATTCGCAAACTTCTTTTCAATGACAACTGGCGTTTCCATCGCGGGGAAATCACGCTGAAAGAACCGCATTATAAGGGCTCCTGCTATATGCAGGCAAAAACCGAGCGTATGCTGATGGGGCCTGCCGCTTTTTCATATAACGACCGTCCCAACGACTACCGCATGAGTGCACTTTACACCGACGAGCGTTGGGAGGATGTCACGCTTCCGCACGATTATGTGATCCACCAAACGCCCGAGGAGTCGCACAACAACGGCCTTGGCTATTTTCTCTATGAGAACGCGTGGTACCGCAAGCACTTCACGCTGACCGAGGAGGATAAAAACAAACGCATTGCTATTCGCTTCGGCTCGGTGACGACCGAGTGCGAGGTCTTCTGCAACGGTGCGCGTGTCGGAACAAATGATACCGGCAATACCTCGTTTGAGATTGACCTTACCGATTTTGTTTGGTTTGAGCGTGAGAACGTCATTGCCGTTCACGTTATCACCGCACCGCATGAGAGTTGGTGGTACGAGGGCGGAGGCATTTGCCGTGATGTTTGGCTGATGAAAACCGCTCCTGTTTTTGTCGCCGAAAACGGAATTTGGGTCACCTACGAGAAAGAGGACGAAGAGAACTGGGCACTTCACGTGGAAACCGAAGTGACCAACGACACGCTGAACACCGTCCATGTAACGGTGGAAACCGAAATCCTTGACCCGAGCGACAAGGTTGTTATTCGCCTTTCCGGAGACGTTTCGGTTGACACATATTCCACGGCAAGCGCAAAGGCCGACGGAAAGCTTGTCAATCCGCAGCTTTGGGACATTGATACGCCCAATCTTTACACTGTTCGTTCGGTGGTCAAAGTTGACGGAGAAGAAGTGGATGAGGACACGGTCCGCACCGGATTCCGCACCTACTCCGCTAAGGTGGACGGCTTCTATCTCAACGGAAGAAAGGTTCCGATTCTCGGTGTCAACGGACACGAGGACGCCGGTCTGTTCGGACACGCTGTTCCCGATAATGTTCCGAAGTATAAGCTCGCTCTCCTCAAGGATATGGGCTGTAACGGTTACCGTTGCTCGCACTATATGCAGAGCGACGCGATGATGGATGCCCTGGATGAGATGGGCTTTATCGTAATGGCGGAAACCCGTTTGTACAATTCCTCGCCGAGCGGCATTCGTGCCCTCGAAACGCTTGTGAAGCGCGACCGCAACCGTCCGTCGGTCTTCTTCTGGTCGCTTGGCAATGAGGAGCCGCGTCACCGGTCCGTACTCGGCGTGAGAATGATTCGCCGAATGAAGGCGTCGGTTCTCCGGCTTGACAAATCCCGCCTTATAACGTCTGCATTCTGCGCCAAGACCAAGGACGCGGTTGTCATGTCGGAGGTTGATGTCATCGGTATCAACTACAACACCGACGATTATGATGCTTGCCGTGCAGCATATCCGGAAAAGCCGTTTATCGCTACAGAAACCTGCGCAACCTCTACGACCCGCGGCTGGTATCAGGACGATTCGCCGGATCGCGGTTACTATTCCGCATATGACAAGGATACCAGCGCACTCTTCCAGTCGCGCGAGAACGTGATGAAGTTTCTCGGTGCGCGCAACGACGTAATGGGCTTCTATCAGTGGGATGGCTTCGAGCATCGAGGCGAAACGATGTGGCCCCGCCTTTGCTCGCAGGCGGGCGCAATTGACCTCTTTCTGCAGCGGAAAGACGCCTTCTATCAAAATAAGTCGCACTTTGCGAAGGAACCGATGTTGTGGGTTTTGCCACATTGGAATCTCGCGGTAGCCGAAGGTTCTCCGGTTCGTGTGGTGGCATATACCAACGGGGACGCCGCCGAGTGCTTTATCGATGGCAAGAGCATCGGTCGTCTTGCGCTTGAAAAGTATGCATCGGCGGAATGGAGTGTTCCGTACGACCGCAAGATCGAAGTAAAAGTAGTGGCGTATGAGGGCAATAAAGTCATCGCCGAAAAAACGATGAAGCGCACCGGCAATCCGGTTTCGCTTGCACTCAGCGTTGATCTGCCGGTGGCAAAAGCCAACGGCACGGATGTTGTGCTTCTCACCTGCCGCGCCCTCGATGCGGATGGGAATATTGTGCCGGACGCTTGCCCGACGGTCGCTTTTTCCGCAAACAAGCTCGGCTCGGTCGTGGCGACCGGCAGTGATGTTTGTGATCATGTTTGCGTCGACAGCCCGGTTCGCAAGATGCGTGCCGGTGTCATCGCCGTTGCCGTTCGCGTCGGAACGCAGGCGGGCGACCTCCGTGTTTACGCGGAATCTGAAGGCCTTGTCGGTACGTCGGTCGACATCAAGCTTGACACTGTCGAAAAAGCATAATCGCACAAAGGAGCGGAAGGAGAAAAAATGAAATCATTGTTTTTGAGGTTGTTTTTCCTGCTGTTTTGCATACTCTTTGCTTTTGCGCCGCTAACGGTCGGAGCAGTTGATACGGTTGTATTTGTTTCGGATAAAGGTTCAGATGCGAATGCCGGTACCTCGGCGTCTGCTCCGCTTAAGACCCTTGCAAGTGCGTATTCAAAACTCGGAGGAGACGGTATTGTGGTCGTTTGCGGGGAATTGACCATTCTTCCGACCTCCTTCCCGAGCTCCGATGCGTGTGTTACGCTGACGAGTGTGTATGCTGGCGTAGACTATCGTATGGCGGGTGCACAGCTTTCCTTTGGCGGGAATTTTGATTTGCGCGGCGATACCGTGTTTCAGAACATCGTTTTCAATCAGAAGGGCGGTAACTACATTATTTCCTGTCTTGGTCACAATGTGACCTTCGGCAAGGGAATTACCTCCAAAAAACTCGGTGGCGCCGACCCAACAATTGTCGGCGGCATCAACATTACATCGGATACCACGACATATTCAGGGGCGTGTTTTTACGATTACACCATTCGCGTGGAAAGCGGCCAGTGGAGCAATGTGATCGGATCCAACCGTCGCACGTCTTCCGACCTTGTAATAGGTGAAACAGGAAATGTTCGCGTCGTGATTGACGATGGTACGTTTTCCGCGACGGGCGGCGCTAAGATCACTGATGCCGGTGTGATTGCCGTTGGAGGCGGTGCTTCGCAGAACGGTGACTATTCGCTGGAAATCAACGGCGGTCGCTTTGCCTGCGCTGTTTACGGCACGGCTTATGTGGGCGGGAACTTGACCAAAACACTTTCCCATTACAGTGGCAATGTGTCGATCACCATCAACGGCGGCTATTTTAACGGCGTTGCCGTGGATGCTGTGCAGAATCAGGCGTCGAGTTATGTAGACGGAGATTACTCGCTTGTCATTACGGGCGGAACGTTTTCCGCAAATTTGAAATCTCTCTCTGCCGCCCGTGTGCGCGGCAATGCGATTCAGTCGGTTCCGGCGGCTCTATCCGAAAAACTTGTGAGCTTCGGCAAAACCGTATTTCTTTCAGAAAACGGAAACGATGCGAACAACGGACTGACGAAGGACAAACCAGTAAAAACAGTTGCAGCGGCATTGAAGCTTTTAGATGATACCCGTGCCAATGTATTGGTTGTATTGGGAAAAGTATCGGTTTCGAGCAATACGAACGTTCCGACGCTTGCAAAAACGCTGACTGTTACGGGGTGCTTCGGTGATGTCTCCGATGCGAACGCGGAGCTTGCCCTTGACGGTGTGTTCCGGCTTGGCGGCGACACGATGATTGAAAACATAAAAATCAGTGGAGGACAGTCTGCAACGCTTTCCGCAAACGGCCATAATCTCACCATCGGCACCTCTGTGACTTCGGACGGCGTAAACATTGACGGCGGCGAAGGCGGGGAACACGCCATTCGTATCGCTTCAGGGGATTGGGGACGTGTCATCGCGGGGTCTGCGGAGAACGGAACTGCGGGGGTCTTTCTCTCCGGCGGCTCGGTGGAGTCGCTTCTCGGCACCGAAAGCGCAAAGTTCGATGTCTATCTTGAAGTATGCGGTGGAATCGTCAAAAACGGTATCGTCGGCGCGGAAGGTCCGGTTTTGGGGTCGCTCGGTATTGTTGTGACTTCGGGAACCGTCAAGAGCAACATTGATGCTACGGCAAAGAGCGGAACCGTCAACGGAGATTTCGGTCTGTGGCTGTTCGACGGGTCGGTCGGCGGTGTGTTCTCTTGTAACGGTGTTCGGGGAACGAGCATTGCCTACCATCCGAATCTTGATAACAGCAAATTCAGCGATTTTTCGCCGCTTGAAAAGGTTGTTTTCGTCGCAAACGGCGAAAAGGGAAGCGGAGAATCTTTTCTTGACCCGACTTCGGATCTCAGACAGGCGGTGAATCTGCTTTCTGGTGGCGGAACCGTTGTTTTCTGTGATGATTTTCAACTGAATAATACGGTTGTCTTGCCCGAGTATTCAGATACCCTGACGCTGACTTCTCGATTCGGCGGTGTTGATTTTCGCTTTGCGCGCGGCGCATCGGTTCGTATGGCTTGTGAACTCTCGCTCGGTGGGGAAACCGAAATCCGCGACATTCATTTTGTTACGATCGGCGAGAATAATATTTATTGCAATGCAAAGAAAACCGTCATCGGAGAGGGCGTGGAATGTACCGCAGATCTTGACATCGTTTTGACTCCGGAGTATCCTGTTATATGGGGTGGTTATAAGATTAAGGAGGTAGTCTCCGGTGCACGCAAAGCGTGCGATCTTTTGATTGCAAGCGGCACGTGGGGTGGGATTCGCCTGGGCAATTCGCGCGCGACTGAAAACAGCGATACGCTTCTTGTCACTACCGGCACCAATCGGCTCACAATAACCGGCGGGAATTTCAAAGGAACGATCGCGCTCATCGGTATGAACAATCACCGCGGAGATATTTCTGTTGATGTGACTGACGGCATGTTTAATTGCAATATTTTGGCAACCTATCCACCCAATGCCGCGCAAAGCGGAACTGCCGTTCTCAACGGCAATGTTACTTTGAATCTGAACGGCGGCATCTATTGTGGAACGATTGCAATCGCCGCAGATAAGAATCTTGCCAAGTACAAAGGTACATACACCGTGAACATCGGTGCCAAAGCCGACCTGACTCGTGTTTCCGAGATTTCGGGCACGGAGGGAGTTAACGGTGACGGAACTTCGGTGATCAACGTAATGGGAACCAACCTTGCGGCGGAGCTGAACACGTATGTCACATTTACCAACCCAATTGTCGATTGCGGTCCTGATCCGTCGGTATATTACTATGACGGCTGGTATTACTATGTACGTTGTCGTACTTTCGCCAAGGTTTGGGTGCTTACGCTTGCTAAATCCGCTAATCTTTGCGACATCGGTGCCGCCGCTGAAAAGATCATCTGGCGTGCTACGGCAGGGGACGGCGACGATCTCGACAGCATTTGGAGTCCGTACATCAATTACATTGACGGCAAATGGTACATCCACGGTCCGTGCCATGTACGCGGCGACGCAAGCATTCGCTATCCGTATTATTGGGTTAGCAAAACCGACGATCCGATGGAAGGCTTCGTGTTCGGCGGAAAGATGGCAAATTACGACAAGAACGTGCATAGCTTCTTGAATACGAATCCGCTTTCCTGGGGCGGAAAACTTTATATGTTTTCCAGCGGTTGCTTCCGTGCTTCGGACAAAAGCGAATCTCATCATTGGGAAAAATTATTTGTCGCAGAGGCGTTTGACCCTACATCGTTCTCAACCGAAATGACGCTTATTTCAACGCCGACACTTTCGTGGGAAATCAGCTATGGTGGCGTTGTCAAGATTCAGGAGGGCGGCGTCCCGCTCCTTTCCCCGAACGGAACTCTGTATCTTACATATGCGGCAAACGAAACGCTGACCGACAGTTATTGCACGGGGCTTCTCCGTTTCAAAGGCACGGAAAAAGATTCGCTTGCCAATATGTCGCTGTGGGAAAAGCTTCCGAATCCGCTTCATCGTTATTCCTATGGAGAGACGGTTTTTTCCCCCGGCGCAATGGTTTTCACAACCGATTTTGAAGGGAATGATATCGGTGTCTATCACGCGAAGCATTTCAGTGCCGCAACCTATAACGGACGTGCAACATACATTCAGACGGTTCGCTGGGTCAACGACGTTCCTGAAATGGATTCCCCCACGGCCGGAGTTGAGCAGACAATGAAAGCAAACCCCATGCCGATCGGAAAGCGAATCAGCGGTTTTACTATCGTCACAAACAACAACGCAGATTTTGATCCGAGTGCAGTAACTACCGCCCCGATAACGACCGAACCAACTGTCGATCCCGATGAAAGCAAGCTGTCAGGTATCCATCCGCTTCTTTTTGTTTCTGCCTTTGCGGGGATTCTTGCCTTTTCGGTGTGTGCTGTGATCATCATAAAGAAAAAGAAGAAATAAGGAGGTTTTACAATGGAACTTGAGGGGAAAAAAGCCGTAATTATCGGCGCGAGCCGTGGGATCGGACGTGCCATTGCGCGCGCCTTTGCGCGCGAAGGTGCATCGCTTGTGGTTACGGCGACCAAGGAAGAAAATCTCCATAGCATCCTTGAGGATGTAGAAAAATACAATATAAAAGCATTCCCGATCGCTTGGGATATCAAAAATGTCTCCGAAGCGGAAAGCCGCACGGCCGAATGTGCAGAGCTCCTCGGCGGTATTGATATTTGCGTTTGCAATGCGGGTGTGATTGATCACGCCAGGCCGCTTCATATTACCGAGGAACAGTTTGACTCGGTTGTGGATGTTAATTACAAGGGGTCTTACTTTGTTTGTCAGGCGATGGCGAACTATATGATTGCAAACGGAACGGGCGAAGTGAAGGGAAAGATCATCAATATGGCATCTGAAACCGGGTTTCAGCCTTCGCTGATGCCATATGGCTCGTCCAAGTGGGCGGTTGTCGGATATACAATGGGGCTGGCAAGATATGTGTTCAAACACGGCGTTGTCGTGTCTGCGATTGCCCCCGGACCTGTTACCACGGATATGATGGGATGGACTCCCGGAAAGTCCAATGAGTTCCCGTCTGCGTTCGGGAGAATGGCCGATCCAGACGAGGTGGCGGATCTTGCTGTTTTCCTCGCATCAAAAAAAGGCAACCGAATGGCAGGACGTCCGGTATTTATCAATGGCGGTTTGAATTGGTAATAGAAAGGGGAGATCGATATGAAGAAAGAGCAACTGGATAGAATTGAGCGAATCCGATCTTTTTATATGAATGGGCCTGTATTCCAATATCATTACGGATATTGGCGTGTTCTTCGCCAGAAACTCAGTTTTATGCGAGCATATATCAACTGTATCGGTACCGAAAGCATCGGTGCGGCGGTTACCGACCGCAACCGTACTCTGCTTGCCAGCCGTCCTTACACAGCTCGTTTGCGCCTTGCTTATGCCGAAGCGGCCATTCTCAAAAATATGGAACCGCAAATCGGGGACGACGAGCTTATCGTTGGCCGTCCCGATTATTCCCCGCTGACCGAAGAAGAAAAGACCGAGTACCGTCAGCTTGAAATCGCAATGCGGGGCGCTCCGAATACCACGCGACTGACCTTAGGTCATATGTCGCTCGACTATCCGAAATTGCTTCGCGTCGGTGTCAACGGATTGATTGCGGAAATCAAGACACGTCAAACTGCACTGGACTTGAATGTTCCCGAAAATCTCTCCAAGTATGAGTTCTATGAGGGCGCCTTGTGGGAACTTGAAGCTCTGCTTGATCTTCAGCGCCGATATGCTGAAAAGGCTGCCGCAATGGCGGAAAAAGCCAAAGGGAAGAGAAAAGCCGAGCTGGAGCGGATGCACGAAGCGCTGCTTCGCGTTCCCGCCGAGCCACCTCGCACTTTCTATGAGGCACTGCAGTCGATTCACTTCTATAACTTCAATCTGTGGGAGCTTTATTACTTCGGACGTGTTGACCAGTACCTGTATCCATTCTATCAAGCGGATGTTGAGAACGGTACTTTGACGTACGACGAAGCGGTTGAAATGTTTGCTTGCTTCCTTTTGATGCCTGAGTCTTACATTATGCCCAATGTAGCGCTGGATTCGATGATCGGAGGCTGCGATGCAAAAGGCAATCCAATTGAAAACGAGCTTACATTCCTTGCGCTGGATGCAGCCGAAATTGCCCACGCCGGCAATGGAAAGATTGCACTTGCCATCTCGAAAAAGAGCAGCGACAAACTCCTGCGCCGTGCCATCCAAGTTAACGCCACAGGCGCAACGCAACCGGCTCTTTACAATGACGATTGTATCCAGGCAGGCATGATTCGTATGGGGATCGCACCTGAGGACGCTTGTTATTATGCAAATACCGGTTGTGTTGAAATGACGCCGATCGGTAAATCGGGACTCTATCCTTGCGCGCCGTATCATAATATGGCACAAATCTTCCTGGATACGCTGCGCGAGAATCCCGATGCTGAGAATTGCGACGTTCTCATTGCTGCATATAAGGAAAAGCTTCGTCACGAGGTATTTATTGAAAACCTCACCATTAACCGCCGACAAATGGAGCGCGCTCGTAACGGCGGTGAGCCATTGCGAGTTTCCTGCCTTGTCGATGACTGCATCAAGCGCGGTATGGCAGTGGATGAAGGAGGCGCCGTCTACAATCAGATTCAGCCGACCTTTGTCGGTATTTCCAATGTGGTGGACTCGCTTGCGACCATCCAGACGCTGGTATTCGATCAAAAGAAGATGACAATCCCCGACCTTCTTAATGTGATCGATACGAACTATGAAGGCAACGAGCCTCTTCGTCAGTACATTCTCAACCGTGTTCCGCACTACGGCACGAACGAGGAGATGCCCAACAGCTTTGCAAAAAAAATCACCTCTCTTGTTGTTGAAGTTTGCCAAGGCATCACAACATACCGCCACAGCATTCTTGCTCCCGGGACGTTCACGTATCTCGAGAACGGTACGCTCGGTCGTGTCACGCAGGCAACGCCGGACGGACGTCTTGCGGGAACGCCGCTTGCGGCAAGCTCAGCGGCAACTGCCGGACGCGAAACCAAAGGACCAACGGCAGCACTTCTTTCCGCAACCTGCTGGGATCATTCCCCGTTTACCGGCGGAATCGTTGTCAATGTCAAGTTTACCCCCGGACAGATGAGCGGCGAAAACGAGGACAACGTCCTTGCTTACATTCGCACCTTCCTCGAGCGCGGAGGTATGGAGATGCAAATCAACTGCGTCAGCAACCAAACGCTTCTTGACGCCCGTGAGCATCCGGAAAACTACCGTGATTTGCTTGTCCGTGTCAGCGGCTTTTCCGCGTACTTCACCAAACTTTCTCCTGATATTCAGCAGGAGGTCATAGACCGGAATGAGCAATCCTTCGAATAATCCAATCCGCGGAACTGTTTTTGCAGTTCAGCGGTATTGCACGCACGACGGGCCGGGTATCCGAACAACTGTGTTTTTAAAAGGCTGCCCGTTACATTGTGCTTGGTGTCACAATCCCGAATCGCAGTCGTTCGGCATAGAGATTTCCTATATGGTATCCTCCTGTCTTTCCTGCGGGGCCTGTGTTTCGGCTTGCCCAAACGGTGCTCAGCTTTTTGTCGAGAAGAAACATTATTTTGATCGCCTTCGCTGTCAAAAATGCGGCAATTGTGTTTCAGTATGCCCGTCGGCTCTGGATCTGTTCGGAAAACTGATGACAGTTGACGAAGCACTGAAAGAGGTTCGTGAAGATAAACCGTTTTATGGTACAACCGGTGGTCTCACGCTTTCCGGCGGTGAGCCGTTCGCACAACCGGCTTTTGCGCTCGCTTTGCTCCGTCAGGCAAAGGAAGAGGGAATCGGCACTTGCGTTGAAACTTGTGGCTCGTGTAACTATGAGCATCTTCGTGCATCTTTACCGTATGTGGATACATTTCTATACGATTACAAGGAAACAAATCCGGAAAAACATCGAGGCTTTACCGGCGTTGACAATGCTCTGATTCTGGAAAATCTCGAGAAACTTGACGCCGCCGGTGCCAAAATCGTCCTGCGTTGTCCGATTATTCCCGGATACAACGATACCATGGAGCATTTTTCCGGAATTGCGTCTCGAGCAAATCGACTCAAAAACATAGTGCGTGTTGATATCGAACCGGGCCACACCATCGGAGAAACCAAGAAAGAAATGCTTGGTTTGTCTGGCGTGATGTGTCGCTTTGAAGCTCCTTCTCAGGATACGGTTGCAACCTGGATGGATATGATACAAAAATTAACCTCTGTAACGGTGAAAAAAGCATAAGGAGTCAAACAAAGACGAAATCGCTCACATACAGGTGTGGTGTGCGAATAGTGCAAAGTATTTTGTTTTAACAGATTTTGGACGGATGGGAAAAACAAAAAGGGGGGTTGTAGCAAAACCCGCATATACATTTTTTGTGTAATGTCGGAGTGTTGCTACAACCCCTTATTTGAGTATTTACGGGTTTTGTTATGTCCCCTTCTTGCGCGGCGCGGATCATTCAAAATCTATTCTGATGCTGCCGCCCTTTGTCTTGCCCTTTGTTTCGATTATGATTTGAATATCATTGTTCATTTCGACGTATCCGCCGCGGTCGTCCACGCTCTCTCCGCCCTTTAGACTGAATAGCTCAAGCTTTTGCTTATCGCCGAGCCTACGCACGTAGTAATAAACTGTCAGCTCACCTTCATCAAGAGAGGCGGTATAATGAATTGTTCCCTCTTGCAAGCCGCTTTTTTTCGCGGTGTTGAGGACAAGAGTGCCTTTAAGCGTATCCCAGGTTGCAAAGCAAGAATCGTTTGTATTGCTACGGACGAGCATAGTCGCGCTGTAAATGCTTGAAGATTCCAAACAGGAAGTAAACGAGAGAAGCATAAACAAAGCGATCAAAGCGGAAATATAATTTTCATCTTAACATCTCCTTTTATGTAAATCCATTAGTTACTGTTATTTTTCAAAAGGACATTCTGTTACCCAACGGATAGCCTGGGGGAGCCACTGCGCCACATAAGGATTATCAAGTGCAGCCTGACCGCGACTTGTCTCCTTGTTGCATATTGAAAGTCCGTGAGGACCGTTAGGATATATGTGAAGTTCAAAAGGAATATTGTTTTTGCACAAAGCTTCGGCGTAAAGAATGGAATTCATAACGGGAGCGAGGGCGTCGTTGGCTGTGTGCCATAGAAAAGCAGGGGAAGTTTTTTCGTCAACGAATGTTTCAAGCGAAAAGCGCGCCATACCCGCTTCGTCGTTTTCTTTCATACCGTTGAGCGCCGAAATGGAGCCGCCGCGCCTTATTTCGGGCTTGCTTGTAATAACGGGATAGCAGGGAAGTGTTGCAGAAGGTTTGCATACCGATTGCTCCGAGCCGCCTATGTGGGCTGCAACCTCCGATATATGCCACATCGTACCTGTCCATGCGGCAAGGTGACCTCCTGCCGAAAATCCGGTTATGAAAACGTACTTAGGGTTTACATACAACTCGTTCTGATGGTCGCGCAGATATTTAATTGCGAGGCAGGCTTCGATAAGCGGAGCGTAGTTTGCCGCTTTTTCAAGTATGGAATAACGAAGAACAAACACATTAAGTCCTGCCGCAAAATACTGAAGTGCGACAGGCTCTGCTTCTCTTTCTGAGAGAAAACTGTAGCCGCCGCCGGGACAGACGATGATAGCCTTTCTTTTTCCAATCTGCAACTCTGCGTGAGCGTCGTGAACGTATGCTTCTATGTAAGAATCGGGGAATTGCGGCGCATGTTTTATTACTGTGTACTTCATAATAATATCCTTCCTTTGTGTTTTATAACATACTAATTTTAGCACTAAATGATAAAATTTTCAACGGGATTTTACCGTCAAACTGCATAAATTATAAGCTCTGTTTATGTGTGAATTCACCGGAGACATTGTTTGATACCGTAGTTCAGTTTTTACAAATCATTTCATATGGCGCAATGAATTTTGTGAAGTTTTCCTTCGGCGAATTTCGTGATATTAATACGCAGTTCACAAAAAAATGATAAAATTTTTAATACAGAGAACGATCGGAGATGTATTATGGAGTTTATAAGAAAATTACCTCTTCCCGTAGAGATAAGAGAAAAATATCCGCTCAGCGACGAGTGGAAGCAAAAAAAAGGAATTTGATTCTGATGTTGCCAAGGTGTTCATCGGCGAATCGAATAAAAAGCTTCTTGTTATCGGTCCTTGCTCGGCGGATAACGAGGATTCTGTTATGGACTACGTTACCCGTCTTGCAAAGGTAAGCGAAAAGGTGTCGGACAAATTGATTCTGATCCCCCGCGTCTATACCAACAAGCCCAGAACCATGGGCAACGGCTACAAGGGTATGCTTCACCAGCCCGATCCCAATAAGGATTCGGATATGCTTTCGGGCATTATTGCAATCAGACATTTGCATAAGAGAGTTATTGAGGAGACCGGTATGTTTACCGCCGACGAGATGCTCTATCCCGAAAACTATCAGTATCTTTACGACCTTCTTTCTTACGTTGCCATCGGCGCGAGATCGGTAGAGAATCAACAGCATAGATTGGTATCCAGCGGTATTGATATTCCCGTCGGTATGAAAAAACCCACCGGCGGCGACATTTCGGTTATGATGAATTCAATCATGGCGGCACAGCATTCTCACACCTTCTTATATCGCGGCTGGGAGGTCAAGTCATCGGGAAATCCCCTTTCTCATGCCATCCTCCGCGGATATGTTAACAAGCACGGAGAGTCTTTGCCCAACTACCATTATGAAGATATTGAACATCTCTGTCGGGAGTATGCAAAGCGCGATCTTGTAAATCCTGCGCTGATCGTTGACTGTAACCATGCTAACTCCGGTAAAAAGTATAAGGAACAGGTGAGAATTGCGAAAGAAGCGCTTCACTCCTGCGCGCTTAATTCCGAGATCGGCAAGCTTTTCAAGGGCTTTATGATAGAAAGCTATATTGAAGAAGGATGTCAGAAGATCGGTGAGGGTATATACGGAAAGTCCATCACAGACCCCTGCCTTGGTTGGGACGATACCGAGCAGTTTATATATTATATGGCTGAAAAGCTTTGAGAAAACAAGGGTCTGTAGCAAAACTCAGCCCTAAAAAAGCGAAGAAAAACCGAGACGAAAGCCCCCAAAAAGGGTGCAATTGTCTCGGTTTTGTGGTATAATGTAATTGAAGAAAAACAAAATCCCACAAGGAGATTATATCACAAAAATGAGAGGAATGCAACTAAAATTTGACGAAATATACGGAGAAAAAATAATACCGGAAAATGACAGTGTGAGAATGGTAGAAAAAATCGTTTCGGAGATGGATTTAAGCTGCCTTTACAGGAGTTACAGCCAAACGGAAGACCTCCGGCAACAACGCCGCAGACCATGTTAATGGTAATCCTATACTCTTGCATGGAAGGAAAATATTCGTCAAGAGAAATAGAATCCGCTTGCAACAGAGATATCAACTACATCTGGTTGCTAAACGGAGAAGAAGCGCCAAAGCATTATGAGATATGAAGGTTCAGAAGCGAAAGACTGCCACTATGTGCAGAAGAACTGTTTTATCAATTGGTAAAGAAACTGCATGTAATGGATGAAATCAAATACGAGCATCTTTTTGTAGACGGAACAAAGATAGAAGCAAATGCAAACAAATACAGTTTTGTATGGGCAAAAACGGTAACGAAATACAGCGTAAGATTGCAAGAAAAACTTGAACGCAGAGCATCGGAAATGTGCAATGAATACGGAGTTATGCCGTGTGAGGCACAAGAACTGCTGAAAACGCTTGAAGAGCGTGTGAAAGTTCCCTTTGTTCACGGGAGAGGAAAAAGAAAGACGCAACTTCAAAGAGATATAGAAGAGTTAAGACAAATGCTCTCTCGAAAATCAAAATATGAGGATTATC
The DNA here is from genome assembly GCA_034178705.1 of Eubacteriales bacterium. Lineage (GTDB taxonomy): Bacteria > Bacillota > Clostridia > Oscillospirales > CAG-272 > RUG12395. The sequence continues at coordinate 16,204 of JAXFQY010000100.1, forward strand.
AAAAGAAATTCGACGGAAGGAACAGCTTCTCTAAGACAGATCCTGATGCAACCTTTATGCATATGAAGGAAGGTCATATGAGAAACGCACAGTTAAAGCCGGGATACAATGTGCAATTTGCGGTAGAGGGCGAATATGTGACCGGAG
>JAXFQY010000112.1:0-19899 GCA_034178705.1 Eubacteriales bacterium
CATACTTATTTCAATGACTTGCCGGGTGTATTCCGCGCGATTTGCCGGGATCGGGGCAGAGATGTGGAGACCGATTCTGTCACCAAGGGGGGATATACTTTTGCTCATTTCCTTTCGGAAAAGAATGAGACCGGCAGACAGGTGCGCGCACGCCTTGCAGGACCGCGTTACGATTATGTTGTTTTGCAGGAGCAGACGGTGTATCCGATTACAGCTCCGCATACCTTCCGTCGCGGTGCTGCGCGGCTTTGCGAGTTGGTGCGTGAAAACGGTGCCGTTCCGGTTCTTTATGAGACTTTGGCGCGCCGGGACGGAAACGAAATCCTTCTGAAAAACGGCTGGACGCATGAGTCCATGCAGGAGCAGCTCCGCGAGGCCTACCGTCTTGCGGCGGAAGAAAACGGGGCGCTGCTGGTCCTTGCCGGAGATGCGGCATCCCGTGCATATCGGGGAGACGCAGGGGACACCGTATACTGTGAGGACGGAGGGCATCCGTCGGCTGTTGCAACGGCAATCTTTGCCGAGGCCTTTTACAAGGTGCTTTTCGGAACGGAAACGTCTCCGGAAAAGGCGCTCGGACAGGCAGATCCTTCTCCGGAACAGAAAAAGGAGCTTGAAAAATGAAAAGAACAAAACGGATAAAAAATTTAGCCTTTCTTCTTGTCACGGCACTTCTTCTCGCGCTTGCTGCGTGCGGAACGGAGAAAGAGGTCAACGAACCTCCGACTCAGAGCACGCCGACAGAGCTTTTTGAGGCAATCTGGGACGCAATTCCTTCCGATAAAAAAATCCCCGCTTTTGGAGGGGATTATGAGCACAGCGTTTCTGATAAGCCGGCCGCCTTTCTCGGAAGTGCGGAAACCTTTGACAGTCTTCTCGGCATTCCTGCGGAACTGTTCGGAAAAATCGACGGCGCTGCTTCGCTTATGCATATGATGAATGTAAACTCCTTCACCGGAGCCGTTCTCCATTTTTCCACAGCCGGCGATGCCGTTGCTTCTGCTGAGACGATCAAAAACCACATTCTTGAGCGGCGCTGGATGTGCGGCTTCCCCGATAAAGTAATTGTAATCGATCTCGGCGGGGGAAATCTGCTTACGGCGTTCGGTATCAACGAAGCGGTTGATCCCGTGCGGGACGCAGCGCTTTCCGCAATTGAGGGGGCACAGCTTCTTTGCGAGGCAGAGATTGAATAAGTAAGTCCGGTCAAGAATTGGATTGTTTGAAATAAATAAGGAAACCCGGCGGTCGACTGACCGCCGGGTTTCCTTATTTATGTTCGGGAAAGAACTGCATGGGTATTATTTAATCGTTGTGGTTTTTTCCTTCGGGATAACATCATGGGCACCGCCCTCAACGATGCTGGTTGCAGAAACCAGGGTAAGCACGGCTTTTTCCTGAAGCTCCGGGATGGAAAGCGCGCCGCAGTTGCACATGGTGGATTTGACCTTGCTGAGCGACAACGCGACATTGTCCTTCAGACTTCCGGCATAGGGAACATAGGAGTCAACGCCTTCTTCAAAGGAAAGTTTTTTGTCACCTCCGAGATCGTAGCGCTGCCAGTTGCGGGCGCGTGCAGAACCTTCCCCCCAGTATTCCTTGAAATAGTTTCCGCCGATGCTGACCTTGTTTGACGGGCTTTCGTCAAAGCGGGCAAAGTATCTGCCGAGCATGACAAAATCTGCGCCCATGGCAAGAGCAAGGGTGATGTGATGGTCGTAAACAATGCCTCCGTCGGAACAAACGGGGATGTAGACGCCGGTTTCCGCAAAGTATTCATCACGTGCACGGCAGACATCGATGAGAGCGGTTGCCTGTCCTCTTCCGATTCCTTTCGTTTCCCGGGTAATGCAGATCGATCCGCCGCCAATTCCGACTTTGATAAAGTCAGCTCCGCATTCGGCGAGAAAACGGAATCCTGCTGCGTCGACCACGTTACCGGCGCCGACACGGACAGTCTCCCCGTAGTTCTTCCGGATCCAGTCGATTGTCAGCTTCTGCCACTCGGAAAATCCCTCGGATGAGTCGATGCAAAGAACATCAGCTCCGGCAGCGACAAGCGCGGGAACCCGTTCGGCGTAGTCGCGTGTGTTGATGCCTGCTCCGACAACATAGCGTTTCTCCGCATCCAGAAGCTCATTCGGGTTGGCTTTATGGGTATCGTAATCCTTTCGGAAGACAAAATAACGAAGCCGGCCTTCGTTATCGATAATCGGCAGGGAATTGAGCTTATGATCCCAGATGATGTCATTTGCTTCTTTAAGGCTTGTCCCGTCCTTTGCCCAGATCAGACGGTCAAACGGAGTCATAAAGTCGCGTACAGGCGTGTCGGGAGACATGCGGCTGACGCGGTAATCACGCCCCGTAACAATACCGATCAGTTTCCCGTTCTGGGTGCCGTCTTCTGTTACTGCGACGGTGGAGTGCCCGGTTTCTGACTTCAGTCGGATAATATCCGCGAGGGTTGCATCCGGACTGATGTTGGAGTCACTGCGGACAAAACCGGCTTTGTAGCTTTTTGCTCTCGCAACCATGGCGGCTTCATCCTCGACCGACTGGGAGCCGTAAATAAAAGAAACGCCCCCCTCGGTCGCGAGGGCAACGGCGAGTCTTTCCCCGGATACTGCTTGCATGATTGCAGATACCATAGGAATATTCATTTCGATGGCAGACTTTTCTCCTTTGCGGAACTTGACAAGCGGTGTTTTAAGGCTGACATTCGCAGGAACACATTCGGAAGAAGAGTAGCCCGGAATCAGAAGGTATTCGTTAAAGGTATGCGAGGGGTCGTTGATGAATTTTGCCATAGAAAACTCCTTACAAAAAGAAAATTTTGCGGAACCGATAGGGAACGCTCAGCATCCTTGTAATGTGGTCTATTATACTGTTTTTTTTCTGCAATATCAAGATGGAAAACGCCATATTTTGAAAGTTTGAAGGTTTTTAATAAAAATCGGTTGACAAATCAGCCTTGGAATGGTAATATAATAGCGACGCTCGTGGGGGCGTAGCTCAGTTGGGAGAGCGTACGGTTCGCATCCGTAAGGTCAAGAGTTCGAATCTCTCCGTCTCCACCATTCTAAAAAACCGTTGATTTGCAACGGTTTGCGGGCTCTCAAAAATCGATTAGGTACAAATTAGGCACAAAAAGTTGAACGCGCAACCAAAAAAAGCAGGGATTTTCCCCTGCTTTTTTTGTACCTAAACCGGAGCTGCGAGGCAAGGTAAATTATTCCTCCGTCTCGGTCGTTTTGGTCGTAATGAGTTCGGAATCTGCCGCCTCGAGGAAATCCCGCGCGACAATATCAAGTTCCTTGACACATCCTTCTATCATGGCATCTATAACGGGTGTCACCTTTACGCCGGCACGCTGAATAATCTCAATAACATAATCCTTCTTGTTGATCTCCATGTTTTCCGACAGTTTTTCCGCCGCTTCTACGGCTTTTCGGATAATTCCGAGCACGCGCTTCTGTTTGAGCCACGGTACAAGGTAAGCCGTGATCAGAAGCGAAATCAATGCAAAAATGAATTTAACCGCATAACTGATTACATTTTCCATTTCTTTTTCCTTTCAGATTTGCGGCGTGGTTGCCGCTGTAATTTTGATTTTATTTTCTTCTTTTGCCTTGTTGAAATAGAATCCGAGAGCGGTTCCATATGCTCCCCACACGGCGGTTGTCATTGCCGTGAGGTAGGGAAGACTACCGGTAAAACCGTTATTCACAGCAAGCTCTGTAAGTCTGACTGTGCGCCAGGTTGTGAACAGCACCATGCAGGAGAGCAGGAGAACAATGATTTTAGAAAACTCAAGCTTCTGTTTTTTTTGCTTTTTCTTACGCGCCATGAATCATGTTGAAGAAGCGATACAGCACGGTTGCAAGCTCTTCCCGCGTGATCGGGGATTTCCACCGATAATTTCCGTCTCCGTCGGAAACGAATAGCCCGGTAGACTTGGCCCAATCAACATACGGATCAGACCATTCCGCGTGTTCATCTCCGGTCGGCTCGTTGCGCAGCTTGTCGAACATCGCGCCGAATTCCTCTTGCGTCATTTCTTCTTCCTCCTTCCTGTCTATTTGGTAGATTCCTTCTTTGTTCGGTATGCCGAGATAATTCGCCGCATTAATTCGGGTCGCGGCATCCCCTTCGCGCACCTCAAAATGTAAATGTGCTCCGAAACTGTATCCGGTATTGCCCATTGTGCCGATTACCTGTCCGGCGTCGACGCGATCAAAGCGTTGAACCTTTCGTTCAGACAGATGAAAGTACATGTAAATTTTCCCGTCATCTCCTGCAATGATGATGTGTTGCCCCCACATCCAATTGGCATTGGAATGATCGGTAATATAATCCGATGCGGCAACAGTGCCGGAAATAACGGACACAACACTCCATGAATCCAATCCCACAAGATCAACGCCTCCGTGGAAGCCGCTTGTTCCGGGAACATCTGTTCGAGGACCGTATGGGGATGTCAGACGCACACGGGAGCCGAGAAAAGGTATTTTCATTTTTTCTCCTCACTGTATGATCAGCGCAAGGATCGCTCCGGCTATTGCTCCCACGACAATGCTGATAATTTGCTTCACAACATCGTCCCGGATTCTTTTGGCCGCTTTTGCCGGCGCCAGTTCCAGGTCGGTTACCTTGAGATCGATGGCATCAACCTTGTTTCCCATCTTCTTGGATTCATCGCTTTGTATCTTTTGCTGGGTTGCGAGAACCTCAACGGCAGATGCCATTCTGTTCAGGGCAGCATTCAACTCCTTGCGGTCTTTTTCGAGATCGTCAATCCTATGCGTGTTGGATTTGCAACGCTCTTCAACCTTGACAACGCGCTCGTGAATGTCATTTTCCATTTATGTATCCTCCGGTTTCTGCGGAAAGACAACATCATACGGGAATCCTTCGCTCTTCGTGATATCTCTAAGAGCTTGACGATATACCGCCATATTGCCGTTTGTTGCCTGCTTCAGCGAGCTGATAAGACTCCGAAAAGCGGTTAGCATTGTTGATGCCGTGATCGTATCCGGAAGTGAAATTCCGATACGATCGATTGTCATGTATTGGTCCGATTCTTTCAACAGTTTGTCCCGTTTTTCTCTGACATCAGCAGCTGTTTTTTCGAAGTCAATCGTTTTGGCCCATTGCAACCATCCCTGGAAATCGGATTCGATTTTGCTTTCAATGTCAGAACTTAACGGAAGAACGAGAATATATTCATCCGCTTGGTATTTCGTTCCGTCATCCAACGAAAGCTCGGATATATTATCTCGAAGTTTGATTGTGACCGACGCAGGATCCTCTGGGATCACAACATATTTACTTGGGACAGAATCGAATAGCGTTTTCTTTCTCATTCTGCTTTGCCCCCGTCAGTAAAATATTCTTTTACCCGCTCGAAGATTGCATTATCGCGGGCGCAACAAGCGTTGAAGGTTTTTCGACTCCAATCGGCATCCGCGCTACGGTGCTTGGAGAGTATCCTGGAGAATTCAGCTTGCGCATTGGCAAGCAACGGCTCTGTATCATTGATGATCTTCCTCCATCCGGCGCGCTGTTGTATGGCTTCCTGCCATTCATAGTCGCTCAGAACCCCCTCAAAACGCTTTTGCGATTTGTAGTCACTCTCGGAAAGGAGACGCTTGTTTTCTTCGATAATCCGTCCGGTGCTCGCGATCTGCTCGCTTGCGGCGGCGATCTCATCAAAATAATCGTCTTGAATTAAAAATTCGGAATAACTGTTATAATCATCGCAATCCTGTTTCCAAACTGCGGCGATATCTTCTGCTATCGGCAATTTTCGATCGCAAAAAAACTGATACTTGTTAAACGGTTTTTGCCCGAGCAGGACACCGTCCGCAAAATACAGATTGTTGGATGTGATAAGATTATAGCGGTCATGCCGTTCTCCGCAAAGGTATACTTTGCTGGACCTGGACCACTTTGCGGTTCCTCCGTCAATTGTAACAAGGCTGTCATTCCGGCTGATTTCCTCAAGATTCTTGGTTGTGCCGCTTTCGGCATTATAGAATCCATGCATACCGTATACCGTAAGGTGACTACCGTTCGAAAAGGTATACGCCGTAAAACTGCGTTCGGATCCGGTCTTGTATGACCGGATTACTACAGCAGGAACAAGTTCCTTTGTCTCCGGATTATAGGATTGAACAAGCTCACCGGGTTTCAGATCCTCAATTGCTTTTTCCGTTCCGTCTGCCATATTGATCGGAGTACCCTCGATCAGGCAGGTAGAATACCCCGTTGCCGTGACATAAAAATCTCCGGTCAGATAGGTTCCTGCCGGTATAGAAACAGAATCTCCCTCATAATACAGATATGTGCTTTCTCCGGAACGTGTGGGAAGCTGAAGAACGTCAGAATCCGTCTGTCCGGCATTGGTGAAGCCGGATTCGCTCTGAGAGGCAACGGCAGTCACCTCACCATTGCTTTGATTGACTGAATGAGTAATAATCTGTGCTCCGGATACAGGGGACATCTGATGTGTTGCTGTTTTAACGCCTGCTTGAACATAGCCCTTGTTCTGCTGTGCTGTCGCTGTGATCAGACCGCTGTCTGACACAGAGATCGTCGGCGTGGCTTGTTCTACCGGCTTACCTCCTCCTGCCGGAAAACTTGCATGAATCGGCATATTTTTGCTCCTTTCATCCCAAGAGAGTAATGGATATCGGAATATCGACAGACGGTTTGTCTCCGTCCGCCGAAACGGTCAGAACTCCGCTTGCCTGCCCTGTGACGGATAGCATGGCTTCCCGCGCAGCTTCTCGCTGAGCAGCCGTTGCTGATTGGGATATAGAGACGAATCCGTTCTGAACGGCAGAAATACCGGAAACGGTGACCTGCTGTGAATAGGGCGCCTGCGTTCCGGTCCATTTGGAGGCGCTCAACGTAGCGGAGCACGATATGCTGCTTTTGGCTTTGGTTTCGATGAGTTCCTGAATTTCATCGGCAATGGCATCAAGCTCACTTTGGATCGTTTTGAGAATCAAGGTTTTGGCGTCTGTCATGTTGACAGGCTTCCAGGCTATCGGCATTCCTTCCTCATCAACAGAGACTACCTTCCATAGCTGGCAGATTGCAGCTCCGACCGTTGTCGGCACCGAAAGCGCATCGTTTTCGGACAAGGCAGTTATGATTTCGTTGATCTTATCAGCAAGCAAAGAAGCAAGCTTGTCAAAACGCAGCTTCAATTCTTCCGCTGAAAGACCGCAAGCTCCGTACTGCATGGATTCGTTCGGACGCTTCGAAAGGGCCTGTATACCGTTGGCTTTAATTTGAATTGCTGTGATTTTATTAATTTTTTTCATTTTTACCATCCCGTCAGCGATAACGACCCGCAACTCGATATCGATAGCTGATGTAATATAGAGAGAATGGCTTGCAATACTCGTCAGAGTAAACAAAGTATTGCTTTTCAACCCACTTCTTTTCTTTTTCCCGAACGGCAAAAAGACTTTGATCCGTTGTAATGAAGGTAAAATCACCGAAATCCATATCCTCAAACGAGAATTGGGTTGCGTTGATCCTTGCGATCTGACGGCCAACCTGTTTGTAGGGATTGTTGTTGGTTCGTACTCTTACTTTTGCGGCAGATTCATCCATCGATCGCGTCTTGATCACGGTGGATTTTCTTATTGTACTTTTTGTTAGGTGAGGAATTCCGCAGTTATCCAGCTTGGTTGCGGCTCCGCTAATAATGGTGCGTCCGTCGAAAGAATACCATTTTGACGGAATGCTCCCGTCGGATTCTCTCTTATCGAAATTGAAGGAGCACACAATGCCGTTTTCCGTTCCGAAAAAGATGTTTCTGTCTTCCGATCGGATAAAGCTTGCCTTTCGAAAAACGCCGCCGGTTTGCGCTCCGGTGGGCTCGCACAGATAGGCTTCCCTTCGGATCAGCTCCCCCGATGATGGATTCCGGATTTCATTCACCGTAAAATACACTTTCATCGGGTATGTAATTCCGTCAATAGTTTTGTACAGCAGTACAAAAGATATATCTGTCGATGATGCGCCCGTGCTGTCCGGAGCATTGACGATTTCTCCAGTTATGTCATGATATTCCTCAAGACCTGGCTGGTAGATCCGGTTTGCAAGTTGAAGCGGAATTTCGTACTTTGTTCCATCTTTTTCATACGGAACGGTTGTATTTTGAAGGGCAGATGGCATCTCTCCGGAATACAGGAATTCCGGATACTGACCATCATACACACCGATTTCGTCGAGATAATACCATTCGTATTGCGGTGTACCTTCAGTATGCGTAAAGGTTTGCCTGCTGTCTGCGAGGAACAGCTTCCCGTCTACCAGCAGGAGAAGGTATCCGTTCCACTCCGCAAGCTGAGCGTTTGTAAGATCGGTATTGAGAAGCTTCGCGTCCACAAGGCTCGAACGGTGTTCGATTGCCCGCTCATATCGGACAGACAGCTGACCGACTCCCTCAAGACCGAACCGGGAAACAAAAACAGGATCGTCGAGAAAATTGGTACAGGCTCCGAGACAACCGATTCCGGAAAGCCCTCTGGAAGAAGGATAGATACGCGGTTGAATATTGCTTCCTGTTTCGGTAGGCGTATGGAAGTACGCAACACCGTCCTGATCTGTGTCGGCTTTCAGGACAAGAAGCGTATCGGCAACCGGAATCATTCCGGTGACAGGGGATTGGCTGATTCCGTCCTGCTGATAATTCAGCAGGGGGAAATAGGTCGGATCGACATACCCGGAACTGTTTCTTCCGCAATAAAAAATATGGTTCGGAAAATCCGGATTACCGGATAGAAAAACCCGATTATCAAACAGAGAGAACAACGTGCAATGCCCGATAATGTTTTCGGTCGATTCTGTATTGTCCGTGATTCCGGTAATGCTGGTTACAGGCTTGGTAGCGGTGATTTCAACCTCTGAGAAGTCTTCGGTATAATCATCATCGTTGCGAAAACGGATCCTGCCTTGTGATTTGTCTTCGTCTGTTATCGGGTAATAATCTCCACTCCAAACCACACGCACGCCGGTATAAATCATTATTGGGTTTCCGTATTCATCAAACTCATTCGCACTTTCATATGGCTTTTCCAACTTATATTCTTCCTCATGACTGGAAGCCTCGGTGAGCGTTCTCCACACGGATCCTTGTTTCCCGCGCACTTGATCAATACTTGTCACATTATCTATGCTGAGTGCAAGAATTGTACCGTTTCCAATTTTCGCATCCGAGGATGATTTGAATGTCTCCTTGAAGGAAGGATTCAACATGTTACGGGCTTCATATTCGGTACCGCGCGCCCCGTAAGTTCCCGGCTTATTGTTTATATAGGTAGTGGGAATATACCCGTAAGAACTGGCGTCCTTTACGGTCTCCCCGTCATAGACAAGATAACTGTTGCCGTCCAGCATATAAAGACGGTTGTTGAACACAAAAGACTGGCTTTTCTGTTCATTCATGGAGGAGTAAATCGCATCCTCGCAGATCCCCTGATAGTAGGTTACCAACAGCGGGTCTCCCTCTGTCAGCGTTACTCCGGATACCGTAAGAATATGACCTGTGCGGTCATAAGTTTGACTTAAAGTGAGGTCCGTTTCTTCTGCGTCTGTCAGTTTCACCACAGAATAAACATCCTCAGGAAGCGTTATTTTGTACGCAGAACCGGTCGCTGCCGGAACCGATGCGGTAATATGGCATTCTACATTTGCGGATTGCGGGTAGTTCTCCCACAGATAGAGATTCTTTCCGGCATGAATCAGAACCTTTGTGATTTCCTCTCCGTCGATCTTCTGCGTCAGCTTGTGAATTCCGTATATTACGGATCCGTCCGGCGCCTGGAAGCGGCGTCGGAATCCGGGAATCGTCTCAATTGCTTTGCCTTCTCCGGACAGATAGTCCTTATACATGTTCACGGAATAGGCAAGGCGCTGCGCATGAACCTGAGAATGGTCGCTCGAGAAGTCCACCCCGCGAAAATCCCCGTAGTATTGGTTGTATTCCTCTCCGTTTGTCAGGAGATTCTTTGCCGTTTTATTTGCCATATTACCACCCGTTTACACTCCGGAACGGAACCGGAGCGATATTCTTTTGGCGCATCTCAATGTCCGCTATCCTTTCGCGGTAAAGGGAAAGATAGTATTGTGCCTTTTCCGGCTCGTCGTCCGCCCAGACATAGGATGCCACAAGCAAGGGCAGGGCAGAGCAAAGCTCCGCGTCCAGTTGGATTTCCGTAAAATCGTCCTCCACATGCGTCTGGATTTCCAGCTGCTGTGGGATCTGACGGTAAATCACCTTGTAAGCGCCCGGCGCATCTCTCGGAAGCAGCAGGACGCTTCTCCCTTCAATTCGGTAATCCTGATTCAGCATTTTGCCCTGCTCGTCATCCTGAATCGGAGGATTCCGGAAGGCAAGGAAATCTTCGCACAAAGCGGTCATATCATATCGCGTAAAAGGCTCAAACGGAGGGATATCCTCAACCTCCCCACCGGCAAGCTGCGTGTACAGGGCAACGCACCGAACAGAGAACAGATAATCCCCCGAGAATCGCAGGCGTACAGGCGCGGAAACAAAGGAACCGTCCTCCTGAATCAATCCACGGTACCGCTTGAATACAACGCCGGACAAAGGAATGCTGAAAAGAGTTTCCCAGCTGCCGTCTTCGGCTTGTTTCTCGATTGTGGCAGTTCCGTTGCCGCTCGCCTCAAAGGAATACGCTTTCGGATGATCTGCGGAATAGATCAGCTCTCCGTCACACCGGATCGCATCATAGGACTGAATGTCCGCGCCGTTCGGCAGAGCAATGTGATTGATGACGCAGACCCCTGCTGCAGGCCGCACGGATGCGATCTGCAGCAGAGCGCGGTTAACGGCAAAATAGAACCGCTTATCGCCGTCCTCGTCCTTTTCGAGAGAGGATTCAAATCCGAGCTGAGCTACCTGCGCATAAAGCTCATATACCGTCATAAGCGATTCCTCCGTTGGTTAAAGTGTGAGTTGGGTTGCTCCGGAAACGGCGGACGCGGAATTCACAACGAGCGCCATGTGTTTCCAGGTCGTAAAGCCGAGACCGAACCGGCAATAGCCGTTCCAGATGTAATTGCGCGTGTGGATATCGATCTCGTTGCGGATATCAAGCGGGATTCTGTTGTAGAACATGGAACCAAGCAGGTTCTTGTTCGCCTCCGAGGACATGATCATGAACCGATCGTCCGTGGTCTCCCAGCCGTCGAGCACAACGATCGTCCAGTTGCCGTACTGGGTGTTGATATCGTTATACCCGGACCCTACCGTTCTTTCAGACCCCGCAACCTTCTTTGCGATGTTCTCAAGCCCGAACCGGTTGCAGGGAAGAATCAGCGTATCGGCGACATAGTTCATTGTCTCGCCGTTCTCGTCCTTGAAGTTACGCAGCTTGTTGGCTACAGCACCGAGCCCTTTTTCGAACGTGGCGCCGTCGCTTGTCAGACTGCCGTAGAAGTAGTTGGTCTGTGTCCCGCTTCTTCCGGTAGCGTAGGGATGGCTATTGGAGAACAGCGGTTTCCCGTCTCCGGTAGTAAGATCTACCGTTGCCTTGTTGAACACCATGCTCTCTTTCGTTGCGTTGATCAGAGCCTGAGCGGCGATCTTGGTTCTGGTCTTGTAATAAGCGCGCACAAACGCCTGCGGCTTGGATTTCATGTTGACACCCATTCCGAACTGCGCGTCATCCACCATCTCCCGCGTGATCGTGAATTCCTTTGCAAACGGAATGTGCTCAATCACCTTTTTGTAGGTCATCTGAATACTGTCGTTCTCAGCGCCCTGCCCTTCTTTGACATGCTGGAACGTGTCGAAATCGCTCTGACCCATCACGGTTTCGGAGTTGTGGGTTGATTTCTCGACGTTGTAGAGCACATCGAGAATGTTTTTCTGCTTCTCACAGGTATTGCTTTCGTTTTCGATGAGCGCTTTGATGGGGTGTTCGAATTTTCCGTACATCGGATCATTTTCGCCGCTCATCTTGCTGTAAATAATGCTTGACATTCCTTTTTATCCTCCTTTAAAATCTGACAAGGATCTTGTCGCCTGCGGCGGTCGCTCCGTTGGTGGATACAATCTCCGCCACTCCGCTTGTCGTGGTAGCGGTAACCTGAAGCCCGTCCGTGTGCAGCGTCACCTTGGTTCCGACAACGGCGGCGCTGGCATCGGCGGCGGTTTCTACCTCATAAATCTGGTTGGGTTCCACGCGGCAAACGGGAATTACCCGGTCGGTTGCGTCCGCAGAAAGACCAGCCATGGCGATAAAGGTCGGTTTGGTGGTCGCTCCGCATTTTGTGAGTGCGCCGGAGGCAAGCACAAGTGCTTCGCCGATCGTGATCGCTTCGCTCGCGGTTGCGGTCAGATATTCCGGCTCGGGAACGTTCATTCGCGCGTTCTCGATTTTGATCAGTCTGAACATTTCAATTTCTCCTTTTTTACTTTGTGTTTTTGTAAAGATTCAGGATCTCTTTGTCGCTTTTATCGGGGAACAGATCGCGCCACTGCAGAAGCTCTGCACGCGGCATCGTGACAGAGTTATCCTTCGATCCCTTCGGAACAACGGATTGCAGATGACTTTTTGCCTCATTGAGAGACGCCTGTCTTGCCGAGCTTGCCGCATTGGACAGAACGGCATCCGGATTGGCGGCAACATATGCTTCTTTTGCTGACAGCCCGAGGTCACGGAACCGTTTGAATTTTTCGGCGTTCGGGATCTCGTCGATGTCCTTGTACTGCTCCGCTCCCGGGAAGGATTTTTTGAGAGATTCCAGGTCCTCCCGCTTTTTGGCTTCGAACCTCTGCTTGCGGTAATAGCGGAGCGCTTCCTCGCTCTCCAGGCGCTCGGACTGCGTCTTTTCATACTCTTCCGGGGAAACGCCGTCGGATTCCGCCGCAATTCGTACCAGCGATTGGTAGAAGTCCTCCCCCTTGACGCCGAGCTTTTCGAGGGATGCCTTGCCCTGCTTTTCGATTTTGGCAAGCTTGGCTTTCAGGGCGGCAATCTCTTTGTCTCGTTCATCCGGCTCCGCTTCTTTTTCGCGTTCGTCCGAATTCGAAGACTGAGGCGGTTTTTCATCCTCCTGTGAATCTTCCGCCGGATCATCCGGGATCACAATATCCCCGTTCTCGTCCAGCGCAAAATTTTCCTGCTCGTTTTCCGTTCCGGCTGTGTCGGGTGCTGCTTCGGGTGCGTTTTCCTCGTTTATCGAGGTATTGAGATTTTCTTTCTGTTCCATTTCTTCCTCCTGCCGTCATGCGGCTGATGGTTTTTCAAAAATTATTTCTTGGATGTGTTGCCGTTTCCGTTACGCAGGTCGTTGCCCTTAACGACGGTCGATCCGGGATTGCTTCCGGTAGGCTTCGGCGCCTTGATCACGCCGCCCGCGTTCGTTGCGAATCTGTTGTTTTCCATTTTTTCTCCTCCTTTCCGAAAAAAATAACAGAGCCGTGCATCCCCTGTGTTTGGGGTGCATGGCTCTGTCTCTTCGGACGCTGGCTCCTTGAATTATTTTTTTTGTTCCTTTCGGTCCGGTTCTGAAGACACCGCCCAAAGCTTCTTACATTTCCCGCAGCGGAAGGTCATTCCCTCAATGTGGCTGCTTTTCAGCAAGCCGACTCTCGGAAGCCTTTCTCCGCACTGCGGGCAGATCACCTTTGTGATCTCGCATTCCCTTGCCGGAGTGATTGAAAACATGATTTCTACCTCCCGAAAATAATTATAAACGAAACAAAACCCGGATTTGTCACCATTTATTTTATGGATGAGGCAGAAATTTTCCCGTTTTTGACTTCGAATCCGATTTTATTGCACAGCGCAATCTTTTCGTTCGCGGTTGCTCCTGACCGGTTCAGAATATATTTCAGCAGCTTTTTCTTGGCGGCTGCTGCCGTCATGTTTTTGAAGTCTCCGTCCTGAATTGAGTATCCGCTCAGCACAAGGATCAGCAAGCGCTCTTCGTCTGTCATGTTCTGCCGCAGAAGATAGGCAATTACTTTTTTCTTTTTTGTGCCGGATATCGCTTTGCCCTGCTTGTCCGTTTCTGCCGTCATGGAAGAAATCGCCGCATTGGCAATCGCATAGTCGGACAGCCCCAGGAATTTTTCGGCAAGAGATACCGTGCTGTTGCTATCAAGACCGAGTACGCTTTTCACAGACTGGTTATAATAGGAGTCATATACCGTATTGATTGCCTTCGCCTGCGCCTGTTTGTTCAGGAGGGAAAACGCCTGTGATCCGATCATGGAATCCAGCTCATCGGTATATCCACCGTATATGGAAGAGAAAAGCTTCTTATCGTTTGCGGAAAGCTCGTATTCCGTACCGTTTACGGAAATGCTGTCTCCGATTGTCTTTGGGAGAACAGAGTACCCGTTTTTCAGCAATTCCTTGATTGCCTCTGCTGTTTCTTCCTTTTCGAATTTCCCGAGTTTGTTTTTCGCCCAGACATTCAATACCGTTTCTGCCATCTCTTCGTCCCCTGCCTCAATCGCGGCGGAAAGGTCCTTCCGATAGCTTTGGCTTTTGAAAGCATCATCGATGAGATAGGCGGCGCGCGGGATCGTCCGCTTGATTGCGCCATAGGAGAGATTCCATAGATTCTGAGCCGGCAGTCCCACAAACTTGGAGGCTGAGAAAACAATACTTTTGACGGCTGTAAGAGCGTCTTTTGAATCCGCCTCTCCTGATACTGCATCACCGATTACACGGAATCCTTTTTTGGTAGCCTCAGCGAGATCGTTCAGCATGTCATAGTTGGAGTCTCCAAACTCAAAGCCGTTGACAATGTAATCATAGGCGTCACTGATAATCGGAAGACCTCCGAGCATATTTCCGAAAGAATCCAGGACAATGTTTTCCGGGATTTTTTCTTTGTCATCGTCCTTGCCGTAAATCCAACGGAACGCCTGGGCAAGAATGGCCATGTAAACGGACGAGGAGACAATAGCACCGACTGACTTGGCAAGCTGCTTATTCGCTGTCCGAATTTCCTTTCTAATCTCTGATTTTTCGGCAGCGCTTTGGGCGTTGGACAACCGATCAGAAAGCACGGACCGTTTTCCCACGGCGTCAAACAGCCTTCCGACTACCTTCATGCTGTCAGCAGTGAACATCGTAAACGATTTCATGACCTCCGAACCGGATCTCATTGCTGCAGATCGGTCTGTCGCTGTCGCGTTTTGCTGGGTTTCAAGGATGACGCGCTCGAGAAGCTTTCCGGCGGCAATCCGGTTTTCCTCACTCCCTATCTTGGGGCCTCCATCTGACGCAATCTGCGCCTGGCATGCTCCGAACAGCACCCTGACATTCAAACGATCACACATGCCGATCGGCTTTGTCAGAAGATCACCGATGCCATCCAGCTTCTCCGTAACGCTTTGCGCGAGCGCGGCTGTCTGGTCATAGTTTCGTACCTCTGCAATTCTGCAGTACTGATCTACCCTGGAAGAATCGATGGTCATGCCTCGGATTATGTTTTTCGGGCTGAGAATGCTTGTAGAAGCAAAAAGGGAAGAAAACTGTGTTGCAAGCACCTTGACGTTCATACCGAGAACGGCAGTCGCGTATTTACCGCGCATCTTTCCGAATATCCGGTTAAGACCGTCCGTGTCTCTGGATAGTCCGCGCAGATCGTTCCGGAGATTCTGCATGTACTTGAAGTAGTCAGACCACACAAGCTCGGTTTCCGTCGCAATGGATACCGCCTTGTTTTTGTTGCCGGAAACATCAAGGTTGAACAGCATGTCGAAGCTGTCCATTGCGGAAGCGAGCGCGGCATACTTGGTGATTCCGCTGATGTGCCTGTCTACAACCTGATCAATCGGCAGAATCATCAGCTCTCCCTTTGCTCCCTTTACCGTGTTTTTGTTGAAGGACTGATTTGTTACGCTCATCGATTCTCCGATGTAATCCGCATCGATGCTGTGCGCTATGTTTGCGCGTGCGAGCGGGACGTAATATCCATCCTGTACATTGGAGAATCCCTGTCGCGCGATGTCTGTCTCGTATTTCAGCTGGCGGCATTGCTGATATACGGTTTCGACGATCGCAATATATTGCTTGTCCGTTTCGCTGAAGCTGCTTTCAAGCTGGCTTGCCGTCTTCTCGGCGATCTTGCGGAGATCTGCCTCTGAAATATCCGCGTCAGGATCCACGATACCGGAAACACGGATGCGATCCTTTCCTTCGCGGAGCTCGAATCCGTTATAAAGAATTCCCGGGATTGCCTGATCTCTGTGCAGGGTCATATAGAGCTGCATCGCTTCCGCCTTTGTCAGATCCGCTCCGTTGAACGGTACAATGGTATTCTGAATCTCCTTTCTCCAGCTTTTGTTTTTTCGGTAGAAATCGTCTATTCCCCGACGGATATCCATATCCAGGATGCTTTCCCTTATGGCTCCGTCGCGAAGATCCGCCAGCATCGAGGAGAAAAATCCGTTATCATTGTACCGGTCCATCCAACGCGCAAGAACCATCGGATCGGCAAAAGTCCTCATGTACCTGGATTCCATGATCCGCGTCAGCGGGCTTCTTTTGATGTTCGAGTTTTTTTGAATATCCGACACAAACGAGGAAGCCATTTCCGACGCGTCAACCCATCTTCCACGGAAAAACGCCTTATTATAGGATTTGATCAGGTGTGCAAATCCGTCAATAACCATTGCCATTTTGCGAAGATTTCCCGTGCTTATGTAGTTCTGGTCGGCAAAGTGCTGCAGCGCAATCTTGGTCGACAGGTCATAGGAATCTCCGAGATTCTTTTTGCTGTACCAGTCGCGGAGCTTCCGGCAGTCATTGATATTCTCAAGGTCCAGTTCTTCCGCATTTCGGGCTTGATACATACGCAGGGCGGCTTCCGCGAGCGCGGATTCCGATGCGTCACCCTCCGTCGTGATTTCATTCAGCAGATTGGCAAGATCTTCACTGTAGATTCCTTTTGCCTCAAGGGATTTCTTGATATCCTGGGAGGTATAATGGTTGTACAGCTTTTGCAGTGCGGAAATCGCCGCACGGCTGTTAAGATTTCCACGGGACAGCACGCGGGAAAGCTCACCGGCAATTTTCAGAAATTCCTGTGAACCGATCTCTGTCGCGTTCGTGAAGGCTCCGTTTTTGGTATCGCGGAATCGCTCGGCAGAATAGATGACGCGGTTTATCGCGCGGTTTCTTTCTCCTCCGTCCCGAAGCAGCGTTTTGAGCTGTTCGGTTTCCTGAAGATATTGCCTCCGGAGCCGTGCATATTTGCTTTCCGACCCCGTTTCGTCTGCGGCGCGCAGAAGGGCAGAGGCGAATTTCTGCCGGATGTTCCGGTACTCTTCTTCTGAAGCGAAGGATTCCAGCGTAATCTTTTCGACCTT
Organism: Eubacteriales bacterium; assembly: GCA_034178705.1. Classification (GTDB taxonomy): domain Bacteria; phylum Bacillota; class Clostridia; order Oscillospirales; family CAG-272; genus RUG12395. The sequence goes on from JAXFQY010000112.1 coordinate 17,381, forward strand.
TTTCTTCGCGGCATCCCGGTTCATTTCGTACAGGTCGACGATCTCCCGGAAAATTTCGGATTCGCTTTGCGCATCGATCCGGATACCGGCGTCCGCAAGCTCTCTTGCGGCTGCTCCGGGCGTTATGCCTCCTTTTTTGCTCCACATGGAAAGTACTGTTTTCGCTCGTTCTCCGAATCCGGTCCTGATATCATCCCGGATTCCGGAAAGATCCATACTGTGCAGGTATTTCTTGAGCTGCGCATAAGTAACAGAGGCGCTTTCCATACTTTCCGTGTCGGCATCAGATTCCGACCGCTGTATGATCAGATTCCGGATTGCATAATCTGCCGCCTTCAGCGCATAGTCAGAGCGCTCTCCCGGCTCCGCTGTATTCAACTGTTCCAGGAGATAACTGTCCAGCGTTTCCGACGCCTTCCGGCTCATATCGACAGAGCTGTCCTGGTCGAGATATTCCCGGAATACCTCTTCAAGCGCCTTATTCCGAACGGATTCTGCGTCGGCTTTGTTATACATCCGTTGCCGGTTGTAATTCGCGATCAGCTTCGATGCGGCGGCGCTCCTTCTTTCGCTGATATCGGCATCATCCTTGAGGGAACGACGGATGTCAGGATTCTTTTCAGAAATCTCCGAGATTTTTTTCTCGGAAGTGTTGATTTTTTCGGAAGTTTGGGATATACTATTACCAGTAGTCGCGGATGAGGTCAAGCGGATTTTATGATCTACTGTCTCTCCGTCGCTACGCGAAGCATCCAATATGGTTTGAACCAGCTTGGGCAATTGGAGCCCTCTGCTCGTAAACCAGTTGGGTGCTTTTTTCGTGCTTGCGTCGAGTAGATTTCCGTTCTCGATCTGATGATAAACATAGTTTTTAATTTTGTTGATTCCGTATTCATTTGTTTTGCTGTATATACTCGCGATTTTGTTTATTACCGTACGGTCGAGAACCTTGTTGAGATGAATCGCTACAACCGAATCATTGCCGCTTTTATCAGTCAATTCCGTCAACGCGACAAAACTGTCAGGATAGGATCCTTTGAACAGAAGAATCGGATCGTTCAGCGCTTCCGGAAGCTTGGACAATTCATCAATAGAGAAAGAGTGCGCATCATCTCCCTTTCCTCCGGTGATCTTAACCATGCAATCTTCGAACATAACAACCGGAAGGTGTTTGGCTCCGTGTTTGATAAGCACATCTGGTGTTGTTCCAAGATCAAAATACCTACCATTAAAGCTTCCGTTCTTTTTTCCGCCGCCCGACAACCAATCGCGTATCTGCTGCCCGAAATCATCCCGAAGATTATATCTTTTACCGGTAATTTCCTTGTCGTAATAGTTGATGTTGTCCTCGCCCTTTTTCGCGTTGTCCGAACGGATCAGCGCGTCTCCGGCAAAGGAGTTGTTTCCTCTGTTGATCTCTGAGAACCGGTTGAACATCTTCCGGTACATGGTCATGTACTTTCGCGCTTCGCGGCTCAGCCCTTCCTCAAAGCTGTACTTCTGTGCAGACTTTCCGAAGAAAGAGAGAACTTTTTCTTTGACGGTGGGTTCATCCGCCAAGAGAAATTCCCAGAAGGAGTCCGTTTCCGCCAGCTCCTCCGCATAGGCGGAGTTGATCTCATCCAACAGGGCATCTTTGGATATATGATCTCCAAAGTAATTCTGGTAGAGTTCAATGGTACGGTTTCTTTTCTCCGTATCGATATGCTTCAGCGCAAACCGTTCAATTTTCCGCCCGAGCTTCGGAAAAGCTTCGATCAATGCGTGTCCGTTCTCATGCGCCAGGATCTTCCGGAAGGAGCTTTCCTTTCCCTCGTTCGGATCGACAAAGACAGTACCGTTATTATAGTACCCCTTTGAGTCCTCATAGATACCGAGCTTCGGGTCAAATACGATGTTCAGACCGGATTTCGACGAGATCCGCGCATAGAGCTTCACATCGGCATCGCTCAAGCCGTAGACACGCGCCTGCATAATGGTATTGCGGACGGCGGCTTTCCCCGGCTCCATAAGCCTTCTGTACTCCGGAATGTTCTTTTCCGCGTATTCTCCGGCGCTTTTCAATGCGGAACTCAGCTCAGTATTCTGCGCTGTCTCCGATGCTGTTTTGATGGACTTTAAGACTTTTTCTGCCTGTGCGCGGTCAAGAACCTTGCTCCATCTTCCGCTTTCGTTGTCGCGGATTTCATACCCGTCATAACCGTTTCGATCGGTCTTGATCAGGATAAAATCATTTCCCCCGATCTGGTATCTCCTTGCGCCGTATGGCAGGGAAGAGAGCGACTCCGGAAGATCGCTTTTCCCCGTTTCCGGAGAACGGCTATCCGCAGCTTCCTTTTCCGAACCGTTCCGGGATTCCTGCTTTGTACTGTCCGGGTCTGCCTCTTTTGTGCCGTCCGCGTAGGTTACGGTTCCGTTTTCGAAGTCGTACTCGACGATTCTCTTTGCAGCTCTTTCAGCTTGCGGACGACTTCCTCCTCCGTTTCCGTTTCCGCTACGATATCCATCGCTCTGTATCC
>JAXFQY010000114.1:0-41243 GCA_034178705.1 Eubacteriales bacterium
CATAAAACTTGATCTTCAAACAGTTGGAATATTCCAAATTGATAAAAATGATATTGATGAACAAACATACGAGCATCTGATAAAGGCTAACACGATTGCAATAATTTTCCCATTCATTAGAAGTCAAGTTTCATTGCTTACAACCCAGCCAGGGATGATGCCGGTTATTATTCCTCCCATTAACATTAATGCATTAATTTCTGAACAAAACTAAAAATCCAAAAATTGATATGCAGTAAGCAAAGAAAAGGCGGTAATCGTAGCTCGCGGTTACCGCCTTAAACGTATCGAAAAATCCCCAAATTTGCCCCTAAAATAGGCATCTATGGTCTAACATGTCGTCGTTGCTAAAAAACAGGCACATTCTCCCCAATAAATAGGGGAGAATGTGCCTGTATTAAATATCGCGAAAATAAGAGATTACGCGAGGATTTGCGAGAAAACAAAAGAAAAACGAGGGTTCGTTATGAACCCTCGTTTTGGTCTGAGTGACACGACTTGAACGTGCGGCCTCTACCACCCCAAGGTAGCGCGCTACCAACTGCGCCACACCCAGACACGCGTTCGAACGGGCTGCTTGACCGGACGGGACAGGTCCCCGGCGGCTCCGAAGATACAGCTTCGCTCGCTTTTGCGCAAGCGTTATTATAGCATATGCTCCGGGATGTGTCAAGAGAAAAAGCGGAAAAAGTACGCTCTGAAATCAGAAAAAATCCGAAACCGGAGGAATTTACTTCGGAAAAACCTTGACAAGACAGAAGGTTCCGTGTATAATAACTTGTGCTGTTTTATCGACGGCGATTTTTGCGCGCTTACGGGAGGATGAAATGACGATCGATCTAACCCCGTTGCTTTCAGGAGAGCGCTCTGAGATCGCGCTTGACTTTACCGTAATGCCGGAGCTTGGTGATGATGCTCCCTTTGCTTTGGTGGGGATTCGCTTTCCTGACGGAATCCGTGCGGTTGGTAAGGCGACTGACAACGCCGGATACATCAGCTTGCAGTTGACCATTACTGTGCCGTGGCAAGGTGAATGCGTCCGTTGCCTCGCGCCGGTTGACGGACTTCTTTCTTTTCCCTTCAAGCGGACTGTTGCCGTAAAAGGCACCCTTGAAAACGAAGAGGAGGTTGCTGATTATTCAGAAGAGTATCTGATCGCAGAAAACGGCAGGATTACCCCGGACAGGGAAATTATTGACAGTATCACCTTTGAGTTTCCCGCTCAGGTGCTGTGTACCCCGGATTGCCCCGGACTTTGTCCACGCTGCGGAAAACCGAAGAGAGACGGAGACTGCGGCTGTGAAACCGATCGGCACGACCCGCGATGGGACGTGCTGAAAACGATGAAGTTCCCGGACGAGCCGCAGGGGAAATAAATCAGGATAATCAATAAGATAAGGCGTGGGTTTTACCCGCAGATCGAGGAGGTGTTTTCATGGCAGTACCGAAGAGAAAAACTTCGCAGGCACGCAGAGACAAGAGACGTTCCAACGTCTGGAAGCTTGAAGCTCCCGGACTTGTTAAGTGCAAGCATTGCGGCGAATATACTATGCCGCATCATGTTTGTGGTGCCTGCGGCTTCTATGACGGCAATAAGATCGTCGAGAAGACTGAAGAGAAGAATGCATAACGATGCGAATGAAAAAACCGCCGTCAGGCGGTTTTTTCATTGACAGGATTTTTGCGGGGTGCTATACTGGTAGGGAAAATCAAATATCTGCCGTGGTGTTTTCAGCATGAAAAGCCTGCTCAGCATTGGCAGCTTCCTCGCTCGCCATGGCGGCAGCGACGGCAACCTCACGGTTGTACGCCTCAAGAACAAGCTCCTCAAGACGTGTGCGGAATTCAGTGTTAATCGGATGGACAATGTCGCGATAGGTACCATCCGGATTCTTGCGACTTGGCATGACAATGAATTCCTTGTCGCGCGCCGAGATAACCTTTACATCGTGCAGCGCGAGCTGCCCGTCGAAGGTGACGGAGACGATGGCCTTCATCGGACCAGTTTCAAACAGCTTTCTGACCTTGATATCGGTTACTTCCATGTTTATTATCCTCCTGTTGCAGTTACGATAGCTGACAGCTTCGTTGCTTTGTTAAGTATAGTATAGTGCCGCTCGGTGAAAACTATGCGAACAAAAAGCCTGAATTTGTAAAGAAATTATGAACAAAAGCCACTGAACATTAACCAATTAACACTTCTTTTAAGGAGATTACGGTATGTCACTGCCTAATTCCCGGTTCGGTTCGGAACGGATCGGGTCGATGCTTTCGGGGAAAAAACGCATCTTTTTCTGTGGAATCGGCGGAATCCATATGTCGAGTCTTGCTCACATTGCCGCTTTACGGGGCTTTTCGGTATCGGGCTCTGATCGGCAGCGCTCCCCCTTGACCGAACGTCTTGAACGGGAGGGAATCAGGATTACCTACCGTCACGAAGCCGAAAATGTCCGCGGCGCAGATTTGTTTGTTTATACGGTGGCAATTGCCCCGGATAACCCCGAATACCTGGAGGCGAAGCGTATAGGGATTCCTGCGGTGAGCCGTGCGGATTTTCTTGGCTTTATTATGTCATCCTACCAAAAGCGCGTCGGTATTTCCGGGTCCCACGGGAAGTCAACCTGCGTTTCTATGGCGGCGCACATTTTTACAGCTGCCGGAATGGATCCGACCGTTGTTTCCGGTGCGGAATATGCGGGGATGGGCGGCGCCTATCGGATCGGCGGGAAGGAGAATTTCCTTTTTGAAAGCTGCGAGTATATGGACAATTTTCTCTCCTTCTATCCGAATATAGCGGTAATTCTGAATATCGAGTTTGATCACGGAGACTATTTTCCCGATTTGCACGCAATTCGCGCCTCTTTCCGCCGCTATGCAAGCCTTTCTTTGGACGCGGGGGGGAAGGTGCTTTGCAATGGAGACGACGACTCTTCTGCCGCAGCTCTTGAAGGGTTGTCCTGCGTAACCTTCGGTCTTTCCTCCGATTGTCATTATCGTGCTGAGCAGATTCGTGTTTCGGACGGTCGCCCCTCCTTCTGTCTGATCTGCCCGGACGGAGCACGGTTTCCGGTTTCTCTCCCGGTTCCGGGGGAGCATAATGTCTATAATGCCCTTGCGGCTTTTGCCGCGTTGGATCTCTGCGGAGGAGACAGAGAAAAGGGGGCGGCCGCTTTTTCCTCCTTCCTCGGCGCGAAACGCCGGATGGAGTTCAAACGCGAGGTGGGGGGGGCGCGGATTTTCGAGGACTATGCCCACCATCCGACAGAGCTGCGCGCAACAATCCGCGCGGCACGGGAAGCCTTCCCCGACTCTCGTGTCCTATGCGTTTTTCAGCCGCACACCTACTCCCGCACAGCGGAGTTGCTGTCGGATTTTGCTTCTGCACTATCCGGCGCCGATGCTGTTTTTCTGCTTCCGATTTACAGTGCGCGGGAAACCGACACACTGGGAATGTCGAGCGAGCTGCTTGCTTCCCTGATACCGGGGGCGGTTGCCTATCCTTCTTTTGAGGAAGCCCGCAATGGCATTCGGACATTTTTACGGTCCGGAGATGTCCTGCTGATTACCGGGGCGGGCGATGTAAACCGCCTGACAGAGATGCTTTAATTATCTTTGATTATATAATTATAATAATGTAACATTTTTTTGAAAAACGTGCACACAGACCTGTGTGTACGTTTTTTTTGTTTATTTAGAAGTTGTACGTTTTGCACGATTTTTCCATTTTATACTGTTTTCGCGGTCGACAGAAGGAACCGGAAAGGGGGAATCAGAAATTTCCGAACAAAAGAAAAAGAAGACCGCTCCTGCGGGGCGGACGCGCCGAGGGCGAGGCGAAACTCCGGACGCGGAGGAAGCCGAGCTGCGCAGGATATGGTCCCGTTCCGATGCACTCCGGGGACTCAAGCAGGTTGTATCCGTTTCCATTGAGGCGGCAAGACAGGAGATTCCGGACGAAAACGGAGGAGTCAGTGAGGTGCGCTTTAACCCCAGTGCTGCCAACGCCGCAACAAAAGCGATTGAGGCTGCCAATCGTCTGCTCGGCTATGGCGAGGAACAAAAGGCAGAGGAAGATGGGGAAATTGTTGTCTGCTTTGAGGATGGGGAGGATTGCGCCAAGTGAAGCTTTCACTGCCGCGTCCTTTCGCGGCACAGGAAGAATTTCTGCGGGCGGACACGCGTTATGTGGCGTACGGCGGCTCACGCGGGGGAGGCAAGAGCTATGCTGTGCGGATGAAGGCCATCCTGCTTTGCCTTTACTATGCCGGGATCCGGGTGCTGATCCTGCGCCGCACCTACCCGGAGGTTTATGAGAATCACATCAGACAGCTGACTGCGGTCACAGCCGGCGCAGCGACCTACCGTGACACGGACAAAAGTCTTACTTTTCGAAACGGGTCGCGCATCCGCTTCGGCTACTGTGCCGCTGACACTGATCTTGCGCAGTATCAAGGCGTAGAATATGATGTGATTTTTATGGACGAGGCAACACAATTCACTGAGCACCAGTTTCGTTTCATTGCGGCATCTCTGCGCGGTGCCAATGCCTTCCCCAAGCGCTTCTATCTGACCTGTAATCCCGGAGGACCGGGGCACGGATGGGTGAAACGGTTGTTTGTGGACCGGCACTTTGAGCCGGGAGAAAATCCTGCGGATTACACCTTTATCCGCGCCGGCGTGCGCGATAATCTGCCCTTGCTTTCCTCTGACCGCGGCTATCTCAGCGCGTTGGAAAGCTTACCCGAGGACCTGCGGCGGGCTTGGCTTGACGGTGACTGGGATGTCTTTGCAGGGCAGTATTTTCCGGAGTTTTCCCGCTCCGTGCATACGGTGGAGCCGTTTCCGATTCCCGCACACTGGCGCCGTTACCGTGCTTTCGATTACGGGCTTGACATGCTTGCCGTTCTTTGGGCAGCGGCGGATGAGAACGGAACGCTTTATGTTTACCGTGAGTTCTGCTGTCCCGAGATGATTGTGAGTGAAGCGGCGCATAAGATCGTCACGCTGACAGCGGGGGAGAGAATTGAGGAGACAGCGGCTCCGCCCGACCTTTGGAATCGGCAGAAGGACACGGGAAAATCCATGGCGGAGATTTTCCGCGATAACGGAGTAAGCCTGACCCGTGCAAACAATGACCGGATACAGGGGTGGATGCAGATCAAGGAGCTTTTGGCACGCAGTCCGGAAGGCGTGCCCCGTCTGCAGATTTTCCGGAACTGCCGGGAGCTGATCCGGTGCCTGCCTGCTTTGCTGCGGGATGCCCGCGATCCGTGTGATGCCGCAACGGTTCCGCATGAGATCACGCATATCTGCGACGCACTCCGCTATCTGGCCATGCAGCGTGTTCGCCGTCCGCCGGAGTTGCGGCAGGAAAGCTGGGAGGAGGAATTCCGCAGAAAAAGCATTCAGAAAAGCCGGCGCAGCGCAGGGCGTCTTTGAAGAGAAAAGGAGAAATAATGAAAGAGTACAACATCAGACCCGTAAAACACCTTTGCAGTATTCCGGGCTGCGGAAATCGGGATACCTACCTTGTTACCCGATCCGACCGGTTCGGGGGCGCGGCTTTCCTGTGCGGAGAGTGTATTGCCGCCGCTGCGGCAAGGCTTGCTGCGGAGAAGGAAAGAAGATCACGGAAAAAGGCGGAATCGGCGGAACATGATAAAAAAGCAAATTGACGCCGGACAGATGCAGAAGAAAGCCGAAAAAAGGGTACTCGATCGGGATGCGGAGGGAAGACAGCTTTATGAGGAGGATATTCTTGCCATGCTCTCTGAGGAGCTGCGGCGCCGGGGTGAGGAGCGGCATCCGTTGGAACTGCAATGGATTCTGAACGCCAACTTTCTGTCCGGTTATCAGACGTGTGCCATAAACGCAGTCAGCGGAGAAATCCGTGATACCGAAGAGGAAGGAATCGGTGTTTATAACCGGATTGCTCCTTTGGTGGAAACGCGCATGGCGCATCTGAAGCAGCTTCGCTATACCATGACCGTACGTCCGGCGACAAACGAAGCCGAGGATGAAGAGCGCGCCCGAATCGCAACGCGCTTGCTTTCCCACCTTGTTTCCTCGTCGGATTTCGAGGCGAAGAGAAACATGTTGATTTCCTGGAGTGAGCTGTGCGGAAGTGCCTTTGTGCTTTCCTGGTGGGATAAGGACGGCGGGAGGGAAATCGGTACATCCGAAGACGGTAAGGCGCTGCACGAAGGAGAGCTTCGCTACGGTCTGCTGACTCCGTACGAGGTTTATCCGGAAAGCATTTACAAGCAGGACATCGGAGATCAGCGCTCGCTTCTGATAGAACAGGTGCTGACAAGCGACGAGCTGTTTGAGCTTTACGGCGTCCGTATCCCCGGGGAAGAGGTGGACACCTTTGCCCTGACACCAGCGGAGGGAAGTGCCGCCGGGGCTTACCGCTCCTCTTCCTATGCCTTTTCCTACCGTACGGCGCATAACAGTGTTCGCTTGCTGACTTGGTTCGAGCGTCCGAATCGCCAGTATCCGGACGGACGGCTGATTATCGCCGCGGGCGATACGCTTCTTTTCTATGGCGCGCTTCCGTATGACGATATTCCGATTGTATCCGTGAAGTGTAAGGACATGCCCGGGCAGTTTTTCGGGCGTTCGGTCATCACAGACCTGATTCCGCTTCAGCGCGCTTACAATGGGGTCAAAAACAAGATCCACGATTATATCCGCACACTTGCGGCAAACCCGCTGTTGGTGCCGGAGGGGAGTGTCGAGGATCTGGAGAGTATTGAGGAGTGCGGCGTAACGGCCGGCACGGTGCTGGAGTATAATCCCGACCGCGGCGTTCCGACCCCGCTGCATCTTGCCGATATTTCCTCCGAAGTGCGGCGCGAGTGCGACAGCCTTGCTGCGGAGATGGAGTATGCCGCCGGCGTTTCTCAGCTGATGGTGATTGGCAGTACGCCCTCCGGTGTTACAAGCGGAACGGCGATTGAATCACTCCGTCAAATTGACTCAACCCGCATTTCACTTGCCGGGGACAATATCCGGGATGCCGTCAAGCACCTTGGCGAGGTCTGGCTCCGGATTTACCGGCGTTGCGCAACCGGATGCCGCGTGCTTGAGATTGTCGGCGCTAACGAAACGGGCGGAGCGCTTGTGTGGAGCGCGGAGGACCTCAATTCCTTCGATATCGTCTACAATGCGGAAAACGAGCTGAAGTACGGCGAGGAGGCGCAGAAGCAGCAATTTTTCACGGCGCTTCAGATGGGGCTGTTCAACGATGAAAACGGAAGAGTGCCGCAGTCCCTGCGCCGACGAGCGCTGGAGCTGATGCGTCTCGGAAGCTACGGAGAACTCCTCTCCGAGGGAGAGCTGCACACACAGAACGCCAGACGGGAAAACGCCATGGTTGCAATGGGACGGGTGGAGGCCCCCGGGCTTTACGACGATGATTCGATTCATCTGGAGGAGCATCGGCGTTTTGCTTTGCAGCAGAGTTTTGCCGCGCTTCGGGGAAAAATGCCGGAGGCGTGCACCGCTTTTGACCGCCATATTGCGTTGCATGCGGAACGTCTGCAAGAACAAATCAAAAAACAAAACGGAAAGGAAAAATGATATGAACGAACGGCAAAAGGATTCGGAGGCGGAGAAGCAGGCGCGCGAGGAACGCCGGAGCTTTTTCAAGACGCTTCTGCGCCTGCTTGCTATGCGGGAGAGCAAGGAAAACGAAAAACAGAAGAGCGAGACGCAGGATATCGTCCCCGATGCGGGGACGGCTGCACCGGACTTTTCGCAGCATGCATCCGAAGAGAGCGCACCGGACAGCGTGTCCGCGACCGCCGCAAAGGCAGAAGTGAGCCCGCGTGAGAAGGTGCCTGCCGAAGAAGCGGAGCGGATTCCGCATCCGGAGGACCCGTCAGAATCTCTGAAGGAAACGGAGAGAGTACGCGCGGAGCTGTGTAACGACCGGAAACTTCCGGGTTTTGAAGACAGGCTTCCGGAAACGGAGCGCCTTCTGAGCGCACTGCCGGAACTTGACCGCCTTCCTGCGCGGGAGAGATATCTGCTCGGATATTTTATTGTCTCCGGTATTGCTGCTGCGCGCGAGAAAACCAAGCGTCCGACGGCGGAGGAGCTTGTCAGCGCTCTGACGGCGCGCGAGGACGCGGTGAAGCTGTATGAGATGCAGCGGCTTGAAAAGCTCGCGGCGCAGAACGAAGCGATTCCGAAGCATGCAGGATCCAAAGGGGCGGCTTCCATGCCGGCCAATGTCAAAAAGAGCCCGAAAACCCTGAGTGAAGCCAAAAAAGAGGCTTACAGCTTTTTCGGGATCCGATAACACCTGTAATTCCAGAATAATATAATATTAAGGAGAAAAAAACATGTCTCAGATTCTTACACAAGTGGAAGCAATTCTGAAGGATAAATATCAGCCCGCACTTGCGAATCAGATCGCAACCTGCCCCTCCCCCTTTCTCGAAAAGGTCAAGCGTATCCCGCTGACAAACAATACGATCCGCTGCGCGGCGCCGATTGGTATCAACGGCGGCTTCGGCTTCGGTTCCGAGGGATCGGCAACACCGGTTTCCGGATCCCAGCGTTATGCGGAGTTTGCACTGGATGCCGTAGATATGTATGTTGATATTCAGATTTCCAACAAGACGGTTCAGCTTGCATCCTCCAACGTCTCCGCGATGATCAATGCCCTCGATCAGGAAGTAAAGGGCAGCTACCGTTCCGCGGAATGGAACCTCAGCCGCGCGCTGTTCGGAAACGGATCCGGTATTCTTTGTCCAGTTTGCAGTGCGGCTACCAACACTTCCACAACCTCCAGCTTCACTGTGGGGGATGTTTCAAAGCTGATCGAGGGATTGACAGTCGATATTTACACTTACGCAGCAAACAACGCAACGGAAGGAACTCTCGTGGCGTCAAATAAGGCCGTGCGGATCCTGTCGATTGACCGCGCAAAACGCATTGTTACCGTGGATTCTCCTTCCGTCGCCATCACGCAGGCCCTTTCCGCGGCGTCGGTTACCGCCTCCGGAACTTACGGATTTGTTACCGTACAGAACAGCTATAAGCGTGAGCTTTGCGGTCTCGGCGCAATCTTTGACGGCAGTGTCACGACCCTCTACGGTCTTTCCAAGAATGACAATCCGTGGATCCAGCCGATCAAGGTGGATGCGGATAATGAGATTTCCGACACCGTCCTCTATGACGGTATCAAGGAGGCGTATGATTATAAGGGATGCGATATTGATCTGCTGATGATGGGAGATAATGCCTTCCGCGCATACCAGGAATATATGAGCACGAGCAATGTAAAGGTAGTCGACAAACAGCGCTTTGTCGGCGGAGCGGTCGGTTATAAGGTTCTCTGCGGCTCCCGTGAAACGGTTATCGTCAATGAGCGCTTTGTTCCCTCCGACGAGGCCTGGGGGGTTGATACTTCTTCTTTCCTGCTGGAGCAGACTCCGTGGGAGTTTATGGCTAAGGACGGTGCGGTTTTCCTGCCGATGGCGGGTACTTCGATTTACCGTGCTCTGCTTACCTCTTACGGTAATCTTCTCTGCACGAACCCGGGCGGTTGCGTCCGCTTTGTTAACTGCAATAAGATCTGACAGTCGTATTGCTTTGCCCCGGCGTCTACCGGACGCCGGGGCAGAAAGAGAAAAGAAAAGGAGAAGGGATGAAGGAACTGTTTGAGAGGGCGCGCGCCGCCTGCGGTGTATCACAGTACGAATTTATCCGTCTGTTTAATCTCGGGGTTTCGGCACTGGCTTCCCGTTTCGGAGATCGCTTTCTGACCGAAAACGGTAAGCCGCCCGCGGCGGTTACGGCAAAGGACACAGCGCTCCCCGTTTTGCCGGAATATCGTGAGGCCCTCCTTGATTTTGTGCGTTACGGTGTGACCGGAGAAGAACAGAGACAGGTGGAATTTCTCGCCAAGGCAGATATGGCTTACCGAAAAGTGTGGCGTACCGCGGAAAAAGGGCTGAAGCGGAAAAAGGGGGTGTGGTAAGTGCTCTATTCATCAACTGTGACGGGAACAGAGCTGATTACCTCCGTCAAGGCGGAGCTTCCGATTGTTCCGCTTCCGCCGGATGCTGCCTTTGTGCGATGGCTTTCCTCATTTGAGCAGCTTGTGTGGAGCGAGGTTATCCGCCAGGAGAGACGGGCTGAGACGAAAGTTGCGAACGGAATCATTGCTCTGGACGGAATTCCGGTTCCGGAGGATGAGGACGGCGTGCAGGCATCCGATGTGTGCGCTGTCTATCTGGATGGGGTGCAGGCGCAGCACGGGAATGCTGAGCAAGGGTATCTGTTTTCTCCGGAATGTGCCGTATACCGTGAGGACGGTGCGCGTCAGCTTGCTGTTGACGGGACCGAGAACGGGATAAGCGCAACGCTGATTTATACTGTACGTCCGATGCGTCGCGCGGGAACTGTTGCTGATCAGACTGCTGTCATTGCGCTTCCGGAGGAGTACATTGAGCTTGCGGCTTCCCGGCTGCGCGGTGAAGCCTACCGTGCGGCAAATGAGGATGAACTGGCTGCCAAATGGCTTGCGGATTACAATGCAAGACTGGAGGCGTTTACCGCCTGGTGTGACCGCCGCAGAGCGGGAGGTGTCCGATGAAGCCGAACGGATTGATGGCAGAGATTCTCCCGGAAGGCGAACGCCGTTCTCGGGTGGAGCAGACCCTTTGGCGGGGACTGAACCGCCGCCGCAGCTTTAACAGCGGCGCACTCTCTGATTGTAAAAATGTGGATACCACTTTTTTGCCCGCTTTGCGCGGGGCAAGAGAACCGGTTGTCTCTGCCACCGGATATACCGATGTGCTCGGCGCTTATGCCGCGGAGAATATGCTCTTTATTATTTATAAAAGCGGCACCAGAATCCTCGCCGATCTGCGCCGCGGGACCTCTGTTTTTACCGGCATTCTTTCCGAAAATGCTGCTGAAGACAATGAAATGCGTTGTGTCGTTGCTTTCAACCGGTATTCGACGCCGCTTGACCCGCTTTCCGGGACATATGAAAAGCAGTTGCTGGTCTTCCCGGACTGCAAATGCTGTCAGGCAGACTGCACGGCGGATTTCACCTTTGCCGATCTTGCCGGGGAAAGCGATATGCCGCGTATTCGCTATGCGACGGTTTACCTTTCGCGTGTTTTCGGTGTGGACGGAGACCGTGTGTATGCATCGGCATTCAATGACCCCTCCGACTGGGAGCTGGACACATCAGAGGATATCAGTGCACAGAATGCATGGGCGACCACTTCACAGTCGGACACGCGCGCTATCGGGGGTTTTACTGCGGTTGCCTGCTGTGACGGATGTGCCGTTTGCTTCCGTGGGGATTATATGCAGCAGATTTACAACAACAAAAATCCTTTCCGCCTGGTTGACATCGGCAGTTGGGGGTGCCTTGACAATGCCGCGCACTGTGTTTGGAACAATACGCTGGCATTTGCCTCCTCGAACGGGATCTGGCTCTATTCGGGCGGATATCCGAAGTGTATCAGCGATCCGCTTGCAATCTCCGATTTTACGGGGACGCGGCTTGCCGCCGGCAGGGATTTGCTGTACGCCTATGTTCCGTCTGAGGGGCGTATCTTTGTCTATGAAAACACCGGGGAAAGCTGGGGGGAACGTGCGCTGTCGGATGTTTCACTGCTTACCGGAGACGGGGAAAGCGTCTATGCTTTCTGCAAGGACGGAAGAGTCCTGAAGCTTGATGAAGGGGATTACGGAAGCTTCTCTCTGACAAGCGATTCCATGACCCTCGGTGTCGTGAACCCGAAAAAGCTGAAAGGGATTGCCGTGACGGCACAGCTCGGAGAAGGCGCTGCCCTTGAAATTGAGGCCCTGATCGGCGATCAGAGCGTAACGGTGGCCTCCTCCTGTTCGCCGGGACTTCAGGTGATTCGTTCTGCGCTGAACGTTACCCGGTCTGACTTCGCAGGCTTCCGCTTCAGCGGATACGGAAAGGTTGATTTGTTTGGACTGTCAATTTCTTATGCCAAAACAGAGCATGCAGGAGGGGCCGGATGAGATCGGACACATGGACGTTGCTGACAGAGCTTGAACGGTTGCGCCGCCGGCTTGACGAAATATCGGACCGTGAAATCCGGCAGCGGCGGCTGCTTGGCGATCTGCTCTATAATCTTGATACGGAAAATATGCCTGCTGTAAAAAAGCTGATCGAGCAATACCGGACAGCAAGCGGAGAATCGCTGGCTTCCGTCAGTACTATGGTCGATGAGACGGGGGCGCGTGTCAGCGCACTTGCAGAAAGGCAGAGTGCAACCGAGAGTGCCGTGGCACGCGCAGAGGCAGCGGTCAGTGACCATGAGGCCTCGATTAGCGCACTGGCAAGCCAAACAGGAGAAACGGAGAACGGGCTTGCGGCGCTGACTCTGCGTACGGAGAAAAACGAGACGGAAATTCTCTCTCTCGTTTCGCATGAGAGTGCAACGGATGCAAGCATTGCGGCGCTTGAGAGCCGCGCAGACGAGAACGAAGCGGAACTTTTTGCTTTAGCGGAATGGAGAAGCTCCGCCGAGGACGGAATTGCCGCCCTTTCTTCGGTCGAGGCTGTCGCAAACGAAGCGAATGCCAAGGCGAGTCTGTTTGCCACGATGTCCGGGGGCGCTGCAGAAGCGGACGGCGCTGCCATCGTTGCAGCGGTCAACGGAGACGGCTCCGGCGTTAAGCTCTCAGCGGATAAGATCGATCTGGACGGTGTAACAACTTTCGCGAGAACAGATGACCTTGCCGCCGGGCGGACTACGGTGAACGGCGGGTGTATTGCCGCGCGCTCTCTCAGCGTTGAGGCGATTGCCCTGAACACTGACGGTCAGATCAATTTCAGCGATCTCGGAAGTATTACCTTCAGCGACCCCGATTCCGGCGGAAACGGTTCGATCAACCTGTCTTCAAACGAGTACGGAGCATCCCAGCTGGATATCAATGCATCAGAGATTCTGCTTTCCGGGAACACGGAGGTATCCGGATATCTGACAGTCAGCGGAAGCGAGGTTGTCACGGCTGACAGCTTTGACTCCTATCTGCCGATGTCGCCAACACAACTTGATCTTCTTGTGACGCAGGTACGCAATTACGGAAGCCGGATCGAGGCGCTTGAAGATCAGCTGAATCCGCCGGTATAAAGGAGGAAAAAATGACGTGGGAAATACTTTGCGGGCTGATTACGATTCTGTCTTCCATGATTGCTGTGGGGACAGTGCTTGTGAAATTGATCCGCACACTCGCGACTCTGGAAAGTGCTGTACGGGAGTTGAAGGATTTCATTACCCGACAGACGGGAAAAAATGATTATTTTTTCAAGGAAATTGCCCGGATTGACCGGGAGATTGCTGCCCTTGAGGCGCAACTTGGAGGAGGGGGGAGAAGCACATGAGGTTTCCGTTCGATCACGGTGCCGTTCGTTTGACCTCTCCCTATGGCAAACGGGAGCTTCCGGGAACAAGCGGCGTCCACGGGGGCGTTGATCTTGTGGGACTGGAAAGCAGTACCGTTGTCAGCGTTGTCGGAGGAATTGTCGCCGCTTCGGATTTTATTACAGATCGCTCTAACGCAAACTGGATGTGGGGGCAGCATGTGATTATTGCGGGGGATGACGGCAGGGTTTACTTCTATTTTCATCTGGCAGCGCGCCATGTGTCACGCTATGACCGGGTTGTCGCGGGACAGCCGATCGGTGTGATGGGAAACACAGGCTTCAGCTTCGGTGCGCATTTACACTTCGAGGTCAGAATGTCAGATGCAGCCACTACCATAAACGCTGCGGAGCTGTTAGGAATTCCGAATGCGGAAGGAGTCTATCAACCGACAGAAAAGGAGGAAACGGAGGAAAGCATGACTGACGCAGAATTCGAGAAGCTGTTTGAGCGGCTGCGCACGGCACCAACCGGGGAGTTCTGCTCACCGTGGGCGGAGGAAGCTGCGGCGTGGGCGCGGCGTACAGATCTTTTCCGCTCGGACGGGGACGGTAACTATCGCTGGACCGCGCCGATTACGCGGGAAGAGCTGGCTGTGGTGCTCTTTCGCTTTTCACAGATGAACAAAAACGAATAATAAAAAGGAATGGCGGAAAAGAACCGCCGGAAAGGATGAAACCATGAATGCTGCAGTAACTTTTTTAGTGCGCCTGCTTTTTCTGGCGCTCGGAACCCTTATCACCTATTTTCTTTTGCCCTGGCTGCGTGACAAACGTCTGATCGGCGTTGTCCGACATGCCGTAGAGGCTGCGGAGAAGCTCGCCGAAAATGCCGCAATCGACAAAAAGGAATATGTCTGCGAAACACTCCGCTCCGCGGGATATACCATTACACCATACTGTGAGGCGTTGATAGAGGGGTGTGTAATGGAGCTGGATCTCGTAATCTCCGCAATCCGCGGCACGAAGGAGCAGGACCGGGCGGAGAACCCGTAACAGAAAGGAGAGAATATGGCTTACGACCCGTATCGTGCGGCGGAACAGATTGTCCGGAACAAGGGCTATTGGGGAACCGCCGTTGCAAAGGGGGAAAGCGGAGATCCGTATCACAACCGCGCCCTTTATTATTACGACGAACTGAGGAGTAACGGCTATTCCGGTATTGCAGACGAGCTGGAAAAGAGCGATTACAACCGCGCACTCAGGCTCCTTGACGGTATGAGACCGCAAACAGAGGAATATAACGCATCCGCCGCGCTTGCTGACAGTGCTGCGGACAGTGAGTCTCTTCGCCTGAGGCAGAATGAGCTTGCCGACCGTCTCGGAGAGGCGTATGCGGATTTGTTCGCGCGCGTAGAGAAGGGTACTCCGGAGGATTCGGAGCGATACACGGCAACTCTCGATTCCTACCGCAAGGCAGGGGAAAACGCTGCACTCGGAGCGATAGCCGAATCCGCTGCGGAGAACTCCGGTAACATCAGCAGCTATGCGGCCGCCAATGCACACAGACAGTATCAGACCTATCTGAATGCGGGGGCCTCTGCAGCAAGCAGCGCGGCATCAGAGAAGGTAGACGATCTTCTATCCGTTCTCGACAGTCTCTATAAAAACGGAAATGCATCGATTCAAGCGATGCAGGATCGGCTCGAAAATGACAGGGATACCGCCCTTTCGGTGTATCAGACGGATGCCGACAAAGAAGCGACGCTTTACAAGACGGACGCGGAGAGGGCAACCGCTCTGTATAAGGCAAACCTGTCTGCGGCAGAGCAGGAGCGGGGCGACCGTCTGAAGCTCGGCGCGCCGGAGATCGAGGAGGGAGACGACAGCTATGATCGGGAAGAGAAGTATCTGAGCTATCTGCTGGAAGCGTACCCGGATTATGCGGAAGAAATCGTGAATCTGTTCCATTATCTCGGTTAAAAAGAACTCCGGCTATTTATGTGCAAAATGCACATAAATAGCCGGTTTTTATTTTGAAATTTCTACATTCAAAAAAACGGATTTTCTTGCAATTCCTTTTCGTATTTGATATAATAACCTCTGCTTGATATGCGATGAAGCGAGAGGTTGCCGCGAAAGCGGGTAATTTTCGTGGAGTATGTCCGATAACCGGGCGACGCAAGCAGTCCACGGCGTTTTGCTTTCCCGGATTTTCCCGTCCTGTGTCGGGGAAATTCCGTTTTTGTTTGAAGGCAAAAGAAACACACGGAACGGTGTGCGCGTGGTTGATCGCCCAACTTTTATCCATATTATAAGGAGGCAGAAAAATGGCAGTCAACCAGAAAATCAGAGTGCGTCTGAAGAGCTATGATCACAAGCTCATCGACGCGGCGGCCCAGAAAATCGTCGAAGTGGCAAAGAGAAACGGCGCGACGGTTTCCGGTCCTGTACCGCTCCCGACCGAGAAGGAGATCACCACGATTCTCCGCGCGGTTCATAAGTACAAGGACAGCCGCGAGCAGTTTGAGCTGCGCACGCACAAGAGACTGATTGACATCCTGAACCCGACAAGCAAGGTTGCGGACGCGCTGTTCGCGATTGAGCTTCCTGCGGGTGTCGAGATGGAAATCAAGTCCTGAGGATTCCGTACACCAACACAGCATTCATTGACCCCTAAGGTCAAGTTGGCGGACCGTGAAAACGGAAATCCAACCGCCAACCAATAACCGAAAAGGAGGAAAAAGGTTACAATGAATAAAGGTATCATTGGCAAGAAACTCGGAATGACACAGATCTTCGGTGAAAACGGAGAGGTCATTCCGGTGACCGTCATCGAGGCGGGACCGTGCCCGGTTTCCCAGAAGAAGACGGTCGAGCGTGATGGCTACGCGGCGCTTCAGCTCGCGTATGAGGACACGCGCGAAAAACTCGTCAACCGTCCGGAGGCGGGTCATTTCAAAAAGGCGGGAATCACCCCCAAGAAGCATCTGAAGGAATTCAGACTGGCAGATTCGGACAAGTTCAACGTCGGCGACGTAATAACGGTCGACACCTTCGCCTGCGGCGACAAGGTCGACATTACGGGTATTACGAAGGGACGCGGCTACACCGGCGCTGTCAAGAGATGGGGTCATCACATCCTGCGTATGACTCACGGTACCGGACCGATTCACCGTGAGGTCGGTTCGATGGGCGCGAACTCCACTCCGTCGCGCGTATTTAAGAACAAGAAGATGGCAGGTCAGTACGGTAATGAGCAGGTGACAATCCTGAATCTCGCTGTTGTGAAAATCGATGCCGAGAAAAACCTCATCGCCGTCAAGGGCGCGGTTCCCGGTGCCAAGGGCGGCATCGTGTTCATCCGCGACTCCGTGAAGGCCTGAGAAGGGAGGAACAGAGAATGCCAAGCGTTAAAGTTGTAGATATGGCAGGCAAGGAGGTTCGTTCGATCGAACTTTCCGATAAGGTGTTCGGCGCCGAGGTCAACCCGGCTGTCCTCCACACGGCCGTCAGAGCATATCTTATGAATCAGAGACAGGGCACGCAGTCCACGCTGACCCGCACGGAGGTTTCCGGCGGCGGCAAGAAGCCCTGGAAGCAAAAGGGATCCGGCAGAGCGCGTCAGGGTTCCACCAGAGCACCGCAGTGGACACACGGCGGTATTGCTCTCGGACCGAAGCCGCGTGATTACCACGTAACCCTGAACCGCAAGGTTCGCCGTTCCGCGCTTTTCGGAGCGCTGTCCTCGAAGGTTGCCGGTGGGGATTTCGTCGTTGTGGATGCGATCTCGGCGGAGGAATACAAGACAAAGACGATGGTAAAGATGCTTGCGGCTGTCGGCGCGGAGGGCAAGGCTCTCGTTGTTCTTGCCGACAATGACGACAAGGTTCTGAAGAGCTTTGCAAACATTCCGGGCGTCGTTTGCGCGCAGTATAACACCATCAACGTTTACGACGTCCTCAACTGCGGCAAGGTTGTTATCGCCGAGGGCGCAGTCAAGAAGATTGAGGAGGTCTACGCGTGATGAAAGCAATACAGGATATCATCATCAAGCCGGTCATCACCGAAAAGAGCATGGCGACGCTCGATGCGAAGTGCTACACCTTCCGGGTGCACAAGGACGCAACGAAGCCGGAGATTGCAAAGGCTGTTGAGGAAATGTTCGGTGTCAAGGTTGCCTCTGTCAACACGAGCAATGTGAAGAAGAAGCCGAAGAGACTCGGTGCCAGCAGCGGCTATGCTTCCGGCTGGAAGAAGGCGGTCGTCACCCTCAAGCCCGAGTCGAAGAGCATCGCATTCTTCGACAGCATGAACTGAGCGGGAGGAAGAAGAAATGCCTAAGAATTATAAACCGACAACTCCCTCGCGGAGACATATGAACTCTCCCTCTTTTGCGGAGATTACCAAATTTACTCCCGAGAAGAGCCTGACTGTTATCAAGAAGAAAACTGCGGGACGCAACTCTTACGGTCGCATTACCGTTCGTCATCACGGCGGCGGAAACAAAATCAAATACCGTATTGTTGACTTCCGCCGTCAGGATGCTACGGCAAATACTGTTATCGGTGTTGAGTACGATCCGAACCGCACTGCTTATATTGCCCTGCTGCAGAATGAGGCGGGCGACAAGAGCTATATTATTGCTCCGGACGGCCTGACCGACGGCGATGTGGTTTACTCCGGCGCCGATGCAGACATCAAGCCCGGCAATACGTTGCCGATCGCAAATATTCCGGTCGGTACCTTCATTCATAACATCGAGCTTTATCCCGGCAAGGGCGGGCAGCTTGTCCGTTCCGCCGGCGCCGCTGCACAGCTGATGGCAAAGGAGAACGGTGTTGCGCAGGTTCGTCTCCCCTCCGGTGAGGTTCGCGTTGTCCGTCTTGACTGCAAGGCGACAATCGGCACTGTCGGAAACATCGAGCATGATACCGTTAAGCTCGGTAAGGCGGGTAAGACCCGTTGGAAGGGCATTCGCCCGACCGTTCGCGGTTCTGTCATGAACCCGTGCGATCACCCGCACGGCGGCGGTGAGGGACGTGCTCCGATCGGTCGTCCGTCCCCGGTTACCCCGTGGGGTAAGCCGACCAACGGCTACAAGACCAGAAACAAGAAGGCGCGTACCAATAAGTTTATTATTAAGCGCCGTAACGACAGGTAAGCGGAGGAGAGAATAAAATGAGCAGAAGCTTGAAGAAAGCCCCCTTTGTTGAAGAGAAGCTCTACTCCAGAGTTTGCGCGATGAACGAGAAGAACGAGAAGAAGGTTATCAAGACCTGGTCCCGCGCTTCGGTCATCTATCCGGATTTTGTCGGTCACACCATTGCGGTGCATGACGGCAGAAAGCATTTCCCGGTTTACATCACCGAGGATATGGTCGGACACAGACTCGGAGAGTTCGCTCCGACACGCACATTCAAGGGTCATGCCGGTTCGAAGACTTCGAACAACGGTAAGTAAGCGGCGCGCCGCATCCCAAATCTATAACGGAGGCAAAGCCTTATAATGGAAGCAAAAGCTTATCTTAAATATGCGAGAATTTCTCCGCGCAAGGTAGGGATCGTGCTTGACCTGATTCGGGGCAAGGACGTCGCTGAAGCAAGAGCGATTCTGAAGCACACGCCGAAAAGTGCTTCGGAGTATTTGCTGAAGCTTCTTAACAGCGCGGTCGCGAACGCTGATCACAACTTCCACATGGATGTGTCCAAGCTGTATGTTGCGGAGTGCTTCTGCTGCCCCGGTCCGATCCAGAAACGGATCATGCCGAGAGCGCAGGGCAGAGCGTTCAGAATCAACAAGAGAACGAGTCATGTTACCCTTTCCGTGAAGGAAAGAGACTGAGAAAGGAGGATACGTAAATGGGTCAGAAAGTTAATCCGCACGGCCTGCGTGTCGGCGTGATCAAAAATTGGGACTCCAGATGGTTCGCAAAGGACGAGGTGTTCGGTGATACCCTGGTATCCGACTACAAGGTCAGAAAATATCTCAAGACGAAGCTGAAGGACGCCGGTGTTCCGCAGATCGAGATCGAGCGGGACAGCACAAGGGTCCGCGTGATCATTCACTGCGCAAAGCCGGGCATTGTGATCGGACGCGGCGGCGCGGATATCGAGGTTCTGAAGAAGACACTTACCGAGATGATCGGCAAGCCGGTTGTTGTTGACGTTGTGGAGGTCAAATCTCCCGATCTTAACGCTCAGCTTGTTGCCGAGAACATTGCGTCACAGCTTGAGAAGAGAACGAGTTTCCGCCGTGCCATGAAGCAGGCGATCGGCCGTACCATGCGTCTCGGCGCGCGCGGAATCAAGATTCAGTGCGGCGGACGCCTCGGCGGTGCTGAAATTGCCCGCACTGAGCATTATCACGAGGGAACCATTCCGATGCAGACGCTCCGCGCTGACATCGATTACGGTTTCTGGGAAGCAAACACCACCTATGGTAAGATCGGCGTTAAGGTTTGGATCTACAAGGGTGAGGTTCTGAGTGAAGTAAACCGTCCCGACGGAAGCCGTCGTGACGACCGCCGCCCGCCCCGCCGGGAAGGCAGACGCGATGACCGCCGCGGTGATCGCCGCGGAGGCTTTGGCGGAGACCGCGGACAGCGCAGAGACGGGAACTTCCGCAATAACAGACAGGGAGGACAGAGATAACCATGCTGATGCCTAAAAGAGTTAAGTACAGACGTGTTCAGCGCGGCCGCCTCAAGGGAAAAGCGACCCGCGGCAACACGATTTCCAACGGCTCCTACGGTCTTGTGGCTCTTGAACCTGCCTGGATTACCAGCAACCAGATTGAAGCTGCCCGTATTGCTATGACTCGTTATGTCAAGCGCGGTGGTCAGGTCTGGATCAAGATTTTCCCTGACAAGCCGATCACTGAGAAGCCCGCAGAAACCCGCATGGGTTCCGGTAAGGGCTCTCCGGAGTACTGGGTCGCCGTCGTAAAGCCGGGCAGAGTCATGTTCGAGATGGACGGCGTTTC
The DNA here is from genome assembly GCA_034178705.1 of Eubacteriales bacterium. Classification (GTDB taxonomy): domain Bacteria; phylum Bacillota; class Clostridia; order Oscillospirales; family CAG-272; genus RUG12395. Next base: position 20,360 of record JAXFQY010000114.1, read on the forward strand.
GGAAGATGTTGCGAAAGAGGCGATGCGTCTTGCGTCCCACAAACTGCCGATTAAGTGCAAGTTCGTGGCAAAGCAGACCGCCGGAGCCAATACCGAGGAGGGTTAAGCCGTGAAAGCAAAAGAACTCAGAGAACTTTCAAACGAGCAGCTTGAAGCAAAGCTCAAGGAACTCAAGAGCGAGCTGTTCACGCTTCGCTTCCAGCATGCCATCAATCAGCTTGATAATCCCCATAAGCTCGTCGACGTCAAACGCGACATTGCCCGTGTTATGACCGTTCTGAGCCAGAAAAATGTTTGAGAGGTGAGATATTATGACCGAAAAGACAGAGCGCGCACTGCGCAAAACGAGGGTCGGCATCGTTGTGTCCGATAAGATGGACAAGACGGTGGTCGTGGCGATCCGCGATAATATCAAGCATCCCAAGTACGGAAAGATCATCAAGCGCACCGTGAAGCTGCACGCACACGATGAGAACAACGAGTGCGGCATCGGCGATAAGGTTCTTCTGATGGAGACCCGCCGCTTGTCTGCGACCAAGCACTGGCGTGTTGTCAGCATCATTGAGAAGGCGAAGTAAGAGCGAATACAGTAGGCGGATCAAAGAATTCGCTGAATAAGGAGGAAACGCAAAGTGATACAGCAGCAAACCTTTATGAAGGTTGCCGATAATACCGGCGCCAAGGAGCTGATGTGCATTCGTGTTCTCGGCGGCTCCGGGAGACGATATGCCAATATCGGTGATGTTGTTGTCTGCTCCGTCAAAAAGGCGACTCCGGGCGGAGTTGTCAAAAAAGGCGAGGTAGTCAAGGCGGTCGTGGTCAGAAGCGTTAAGGGACTTCGCCGCGCCGATGGCTCCTATATTAAATTTGATGAGAATGCAGCGGTTATTCTCAAGGATGACAACAATCCGAGAGGAACCCGCATCTTCGGGCCTGTGGCAAGAGAGCTTCGTGAGAAGGACTATATGAAGATTCTTTCCCTTGCTCCGGAAGTACTGTAAGGAGGAAGAAATAATGAATATCAAAAAAGGCGATACCGTTGTTCTTCTCACCGGTAAGTATGAGGAAAAGAAGGATGCCGATGGCAAGCTTCTGACCCACAAGGTCATCGCTGTCTCCCCCAAGGAGGACAAGGTGATCGTTGAGGGCGTCAACAGGATCCACAAGCACGTAAAGCCCCGCAAGCAGGGCGAAGCCGGCGGCATTATTGATGCCGAGGGTGCGATATACGCATGCAAAGTTGCTCTTTATTGCCCTGACTGCGGTAAGGGTGTAAGAGTAAAGTCCGCCGTCAAGGACGGCAAGAAGGTTCGTGTCTGCGCAAAGTGCGGCGCAAAGCTTTAAGGGAGGGTGAATGACAATGGCAAGATACAGAGACCTTTACAATAATGAAGTCGCCCCCGCCCTGATGAAGAAATTCAACTATAAGAGCCCGATGCAGATCCCGAAGCTTGTCAAAATCGTGATCAACGTCGGTTGCGGTGATGCCAAGGACAATGCAAAGGTAATTGACAGCGTGCTTTCCGAGCTTGCTGCGATCACCGGGCAGAAGGCAGTCCCGACAACCGCAAAAAAATCGGTTGCGAACTTCAAGGTTCGTGAGGGCATGAAGATCGGTGCGAAGGTTACTCTCCGCGGTGACCGTATGTATGAATTCCTTGATCGTCTTTTCAACCTCGCCCTGCCGCGAGTCCGTGACTTCAAGGGAATCAATCCCGACGGCTTTGACGGCCGCGGAAATTATTCCCTTGGTTTGAAGGAACAGCTGATGTTCCCGGAAATCGACTACGACAAGGTTGACAAGATCCGCGGTATGGACATCGCTTTTGTTACAACCGCACAAACCGATGAAGAAGCGAAAGAGCTCCTCACAATGATGGGCGCTCCGTTCGCAAAGTAAGGGGGAGAAGAAAATGGCAAAGAAATCAATGATTCTCAAGGGCGCGAGAAAGCAGAAATTCTCTACCCGTGAGCATAACCGCTGCAAGATCTGCGGCCGCCCCCATGCCTATCTGCGTAAGTACGGCATCTGCCGTATCTGCTTCCGTGAACTGGCATACAAAGGACAGATTCCCGGAGTCAGAAAGGCAAGCTGGTAAATAAGATCCCCGCGACCGGAAGGAAAGAAATTCTCTTTAACCACCGGTCTGCCGCCGGTCAGGTCCGGCAGCAAGAAAGTAAACTTGCATGAAGGAGGATAATTCCATGCAAATCTCTGATGTCATCGGCGACATGCTCACCCGTATCCGCAATGCGGGCGACGCTAAGCACGAAACGGTCGACATTCCCGCATCGAATGTCAAAAAGGCAATTGCCGATATTCTTCTCAATGAAGGGTATATTAAGAGCTGGCAGCTTATCGAGGACGGAAAGCAGGGTGTGATTCGCATCACTCTGAAGTACGGTGCCGGTAAGCAGAAGGCGATCCGCGGTCTGCGCCGCGTTTCCAAGCCGGGTCTTCGGATCTACTCCGGTTGTGAGGATATGCCGAAGGTTATGAACGGTCTCGGTATTGCAATCGTCTCCACCTCTAAGGGTATTATGACTGACAAAGCCGCACGCGCTGCCGGAATCGGCGGCGAGGTCCTCGCTTTTGTCTGGTAATGCGAAAGGAAGGAACAAAATATGTCAAGAATAGGACTTAAGCCTGTTGTTGTTCCCGCCGGCGTTACCGTCACGGTCGAGGAAGACAACAAGGTTACCGTCAAGGGACCCCTCGGTACCCTTACCGATATCTTCAGTCATCATATTACCATCCATGTTGAGGCGGGCGTTGTTACCCTTTCCCGCGATTCCGACGAGGATGAGGTCAAGGCGCTGCACGGTCTTTCCCGTGCGCTGCTCCACAATATGGTTGAAGGCGTTACCCACGGATTTGTAAAGAACCTCGAGATCGAGGGAATCGGCTATAAGGCTGAGAAGCAGGGCAACAAGCTTGTTATGAAGCTCGGTTACAGCCACGATGTGATCATCCCGGAGACCGAGGATTATAAGTTTGAGTGTCCGAGCCCTGTGGCGATTACCATTAAGGGAATCGACAAGCAGAAGGTCGGGGAGATCGCCGCACAGGTTCGTGCCAAGCGTCCGCCTGAGCCGTATAAGGGCAAAGGTATTCACTATGTCGGCGAGCGTATCCGCCGTAAGGCCGGTAAGACCGGTAAATAATTGAAAGGAGCGGAATAAGATGATATCCAGACAGGACAGCAACAAAAAGCGCCTTAAGAGACACGTCAGGGTCCGTGCGCATATTTCCGGAACATCCGAGCGTCCGCGTCTTGCGGTTTTCCGTTCCGACGCGAACATTTACGCGCAGATCATTGACGACACGAAGGGCGTCACGTTAGTTTCCGCTTCCACCCTCGAGAAGAGCTTCGGGGGATACGGCGGAAACAAAGAGGCAGCAAAGGAGATCGGTAAGATCATTGCTGCCAGAGCAATCGAAAAAGGGATCAGCGAGGTCGTATTCGACCGCGGCGGTTATATCTACCACGGACGCGTATCGGAGCTGGCTGCAGGAGCCCGCGAGGGCGGACTGAAGTTCTGAGTCCGGTTTGTACGCTGTTCAGATTATTTTGAACATTATGAAGGAGATTGTCAATGGCAAAGAAGTTTGATCCGGCAACGCTTGACCTTCAGGAAAAGCTTGTCACTCTCAACCGTGTATCGAAAACCGTCAAAGGCGGCCGTGTTGCCCGCTTCACTGCAATTATGATTGTCGGTGACGGTGCCGGTCACGTTGGTTACGGTCTCGGCAAGGCTGCCGAGGTACCGGATGCGATCCGCAAGGGCATTGAGGATGCCAAAAAGAATATGATCGAGGTATCTCTGCAGGGTTCCACTATTCCGCATGAGGTTCTCGGCAATTTTGGCGCAGGAAGCGTCCTGCTGAAGCCGGCTCCCTCCGGTACCGGTATTATCGCCGGCGGCACGGTTCGTGCCGTGCTTGAGCTGGTCGGCATCAAGAACATTCGTGCAAAGTGCCTCCGTTCCACCAACCCGACGAACGTTGTCAAGGCAACATTTGTTGCGCTGAAGGAGCTTCGCACTCTGGATGAAGTTGCTGCAACCCGCGGTATTGATGCGGCAAAGATTAAGGCGTAAGGGGGCATGACAGATGGAAAATGTTAAAGTCACGCTCGTAAAGAGCCTTATCGCTTGCACCCCAAAGCAGAAGGCGACAGCCGCGTCCCTCGGCTTCCGCAAAATCGGTGACTCCGTCGTTCATGTGAACGATGCGGTGCTTGCCGGTAAGCTTAAAGTCATCTCTCACCTTGTTAAGGTCGAGAACGTTTAATCGGAATTCAGACAAAAGGAGGAATAAGCATGAAGCTTCATGAACTTTCACCTGCTCCGGGCTCCGTTCGGGACACTTATCGTAAGGGCAGGGGTCCTGGATCCGGTAACGGCAAAACGGCAGGCAAGGGTCACAAAGGTCAGAACGCACGCTCCGGCGGCGGTGTCAGACCCGGTTTTGAGGGTGGTCAGCTCCCGCTGTACAGAAAGCTTCCGAAGAGAGGCTTTTACAACCGTTTTGCAACTGAGTATGCGGTTGTCAACGTGAACTCTCTTGACAAGTTTGAGGACGGCGCTACTGTGGATCTTGATATTCTGCGCGGTTGCGGAATCGTCAAAAGCAGCGCAGATAAGCTGAAGATCCTCGGAAACGGCGAAATTACCAAAAAAATAACTGTGAAAGCGGCAGTCTTTTCGGCAAGCGCGAAGGAAAAGATAGAAGCGGCAGGCGGAAAGACAGAGGTGGTATAAGGTGTTGACTACGCTCAGAAATGCCTGGAAGATCCCCGAACTGAGGAGAAAACTTCTGTTCACCCTGTTCATTCTGGTCATCTACCGGCTCGGAGCCGCAATCTATATACCTTACATTAACCACAGCGCGCTTGAGGCATGGAAGGAGACGGCGGCAGGTTCGATTCTCGAATATCTGAACATTATCTCCGGTGATGCGTTTTCCAAAGCAACCCTGTTCGCACTCTCGATTTCTCCGTATATTACGGCTTCCATCGTGATGCAGCTCCTTTGTGTTGCGATTAAGCCTCTTGAGGAGCTCTCCAAGAGCGGTGAAGAGGGCAGAAAAAAAATCAACAACTATACCCGTTATGTTACGGTAGCTCTCGGCCTTCTTACCAGTATCGGCTACTATTTCCTGATGAGAAACACCTACCAGGTGGTTACCGAAGACGGTAAAACCGTGTTTGGCGCGATTGTCATGATTTCCTGTTACTGTGCAGGTGCTGCATTGATTATGTGGCTTGCCGAGAAAATCAACGAAAGCGGTATTGGAAACGGTATTTCCATTATTCTGTTTGCAAACATCGTTTCCTCTATCCCCGGTATGATCGAGACCAGTGTTGTGGCTAATATTAGGACGGGAATCACAAACATCCAGAATGGATCTACCGTAAAGGGTATTTTCGGAATTATCGCGGTCCTTGTCGGAATTGTTGCTGTCTTGGCAGCTGTCGCCTTTGTGGTCTTTATCACCGAATCGGAACGCAGACTTCCTGTTCAGTACGCAAAGCGTGTTGTCGGGCGCAAGATGTACGGTGGGCAGAACTCCAACCTGCCGTTGAAGCTCAATATGAACGGTGTAATGCCGATCATTTTTGCCAGCTCGATCTGCTCGATTCCCGCAACCATTATGCAGTTCACAAATTCCAACCCGAAGGAAGGCACCTTCAGTTATTGGCTGAAATGGGTTTTCTCTACCGAGAGTTGGGTTTATGCGCTGATTTATTTTGTTCTGATCATTCTCTTCGCGTATTTCTACACGGCAATCACCTTTAACCCGATCGAAGTTGCGAATAATCTGCAGAAAAACGGCGGTTCCATCATGGGCATTCGTCCCGGAAAGCCGACCGCAGAGTATATTTCGAAAATTCTGAACCGTGTTACGCTGATCGGTGCACTTTTCCTCAGCATTATTGCTGTCGTTCCGCTGTTGCTGAATATTATAACAGGCGGAGCACTCGGCAGCGTCGCGTTCAGCGGAAACTCCCTGCTTATCGTCGTGGGTGTTGCACTGGAGACGTCAAGAGAGATCGAAGCTCAAATGACCATGCGTCACTACAAGGGTTTCCTTGAATAAAAAACGGAGGGGTTCGATGAATATCATTTTTCTCGGAGCACCCGGTGCCGGAAAGGGCACGCAAGCGGAAAAACTCTCAGAGAAGCTCGGAATTCCGACGATATCCACCGGAGCCATCATTCGGGACGCGATCAAGAGCGGTACCGGAATGGGCGCGCAGGCAAAGGCTTATACCGAGCGCGGCGCGCTTGTTCCGGATGATGTCGTCATCGGCATCGTGAAGGAGCGACTGGCGAAATCCGACTGTCAGAACGGCTGGATTCTCGACGGCTTTCCGCGCACGGTGCCGCAGGCGGCGGCACTTGAGGAGATGGGGGTCAAGATTGACGCTGTCATCTCTTTGGAGATTCCGGATGATGCAATTGTTTCCCGCATGTCCGGACGACGTGTCTGCCCTGCGTGTGGTGCAACCTTCCATGTTGCTGACAATCCGTCCGCCGCGGGCGATTGCTGTGACCGCTGCGGAGCCCCGCTGATCATCCGGAAAGATGACGCGCCCGAGGTGGTTCTTTCCCGGCTTGAGGTGTATCATGCACAGAGTGAGCCGCTGAAGAGCTATTATGGGTCACGGGTCATTCGGGTAGATGTTTCCGAAGGCTCCCCGTCGGAGAACTTTGCGAAAACAGTAAAGGCACTTGGCCTGAAGGCATAAGATGATTCGGTTAAAGAATGCTGCTCAGATAGCGATCATGAAAGATGCCGGTCGCATCACCGGCGAAGCGATCCTGGTTGCAAAGGAGAACATCCGCGACGGGATCAGCACAAAATTTCTTGACACAAAAATCCGTGAGTATATCGAGAAATGCGGCGCAGTGCCGTCCTTCCTCGGTTACGGCGGATTTCCCGCATCCGCCTGCATCAGCATAAACGATGAGGTCATTCACGGTATTCCCTCCGAAACGCGGATCCTGCGCGAGGGCGATATCGTCAAGATCGATGTCGGTGCGTGCTACAAGGGCTTTCATGGTGATTCCGCCCGCACTTTTGCGGTCGGCTCCGTGTCTGCCGAGGCACAGAAGCTGATCGAAGTCACCGAACAGTGTTTTTTCCGCGGGCTTGAACAGATTAAGCCTGGAAATCGCACAGGGGACATCGGACACGCGGTGCAGAGTTATGCGGAGGCAAACGGATACGGCGTGGTGAGAGAGTACGTCGGTCACGGAATCGGATCGGAAATGCATGAGGATCCGGAAATTCCGAATTTCGGGCATGCCGGACACGGCATCCGACTTTTCCCGGGAATGGCTATCGCTGTGGAACCTATGATTAACATAGGAACATGGGAGGTCAAGCGTCTTGGGGATGGCTGGACTGTGAAGACAAAGGACGGCTCACTTTCCGCACATTATGAAAATACGGTTGTTCTGACGGATAACGGTGTTATCGTCACGACCGTTGTGTCTTAAATTAAACTGAGGAGGGATTATTCTGCCGAAAGACGATGTGATCGAGTTCGAGGGTGTGGTTACCGAAGCACTTCCGAACGCCACCTTCAAAGTCAAACTTCCGAACGGACATATGGTAAATGCGCATATATCCGGAAAGCTGCGAATGAATTATATCAGGATACTGCCGGGCGACCGTGTAACCGTTGAGGTTTCGGTTTATGATCTGACCAAAGGGCGGATCACCTGGCGAATGAAATAATCGGAAAGGATTAACCGAAATGAAAGTAAGACCGTCCGTAAAGAAAATATGCGAAAAATGCAAGATAATCAAGCGCCATGGTAAGGTGATGGTTATCTGCGAGAATCCGAAGCATAAACAGAGACAGGGCTGAGATTAAAGAAAGGGAGAATTGAAAAATGGCTCGTATTGCCGGTGTTGACCTTCCTAACAATAAAAGAGTGGAAGCCGCACTTACCTACATCTACGGTATCGGACCGAAGAGCGCAAAGGACATCCTTGCGAAAACCGGGATTGATCCCGATATCCGCGCGAAAGATCTGACCGAAACGGACGTTGCAAAGCTCCGTGACGAAATCGAAGGCTCCTATGTTGTGGAAGGCGATCTGCGCCGTGATGTTGCCCTCAACATCAAGCGTCTCGTCGAAATCAACTGCTACCGCGGTGTGATGCACAGAAAGGGCCTCCCGGTCAGAGGTCAGCGCACAAAAACCAACGCGAGAACCAGAAAAGGTCCCGCGAAGACCATCGCGAATAAGAAGAAGTAAAGGAGTGAGACAGGCACAATGGCAAAAGCAGTAAAGAAAGTTGTTAAGAAGCGCCGCGAACGCAAGAACATTGAAAAGGGCGCTGTGCATATTCAGGCATCCTTCAACAACACCATCGTTACCATCACTGATACCCTCGGAAACACAGTGTCCTGGGCGTCTGCCGGTGAACTTAACTTCAAGGGATCCAGAAAGTCCACTCCTTATGCCGCACAGATGGCATCCGAGGCCGCAGGTAAGCTTGCGGTTGAGAACGGCATGAAGACCGTTGAGGTTTATGTCAAGGGCCCCGGCTCCGGACGTGAATCGGCGATCCGTGCTCTTGAGAATGTCGGCCTTCAGGTCGTCATGATCAAGGATGTCACTCCGATCCCGCACAACGGCTGCCGTCCGCCGAAGCGCAGACGCGTTTAATGAAAACGGAGGATTAAAGAAATGGCAAGATATACAGGACCCGCATGCAGACTGTGCCGCAGAGAAGGCACCAAGCTTTATCTGAAGGGAGCGCGCTGCACCTCGGGACATTGCTCCTTCGACCTTAGGGAGAAATCCGGCGCACCCGGCGTGCACGGCGTTTCCCGTAAGAAGGTCGGCGAGTACGGAATGCAGCTTCGTGAGAAGCAGAAAGCAAAAAGATACTACGGTGTTCTGGAGCGCCAGTTCCGGAATTACTATGAAATGGCTGTCAAGAAGGAAGGCATGACCGGTGAAAACCTTCTGATTATTCTGGAGTCCCGTCTTGACAATGTCGTTTACCGTATGGGCTTTGCATCCAGCCGTAAGGAGGCCCGTCAGCTGGTATGCCATGGTCATTTCAGCCTGAACGGCAAGCGCGCGGATGTTGCATCGATGCTTGTCAAACCCGGCGATGTGATTGCTCTGCGTGACTCCAGCCGTGATAAGCCGAAGTTCAAGGCTCTGTTGGAGAGCTTCGATGCAAAGAACGCACCGAAATGGCTTGAGGTTGACACCGAGAACGTGAAGGCAAAGGTTATCGCCGCTCCGACCAGAGAGGATATCGACTTCCCGTTTGTCGAGCAGCTTATCGTCGAGCTCTACTCCAAGTAATCATCACCGCCACGGACGCGGAAGATCTTCGATCCTCTGCGTCTGCGGGGGCGTCGATCGCGGCGGCGGATATCGGGTCGCACCGGACCGCCGCGTAACAGGCAACCGGCGAAATGAATGAATTGGGAGGATAACATGATTGAAATAGAGAAGCCGAATATCACGTCCGAGGAATTGGACGAAAACGGCAGGACCGGCAGATTCGTTGTTGAACCGCTGGAACGCGGCTACGGCACGACTCTCGGTAACTCACTTCGCAGAGTTCTGCTCAGCTCCCTGCCCGGAGTTGCCGTCACATCGATTAAAATCGACGGCATTCTTCATGAAATCTCATCGATCCCCGGCGTCAAGGAGGATGTAACTGAGATCGTCCTCAATGTAAAGGGAATCACCGCAAAGCTCTATTCCCCCACTCCGAAGACCGTCTACATTGACCTCAACGGACCGCGTGATGTGACCGCAGGCGATATTGTATGCGATTCGGATATTGAGATACTGAACCCTGACCTGCATATTGCCACGCTGTGTGAGAATGCTCACTTCTATATGGAGTTGACCTTTGACCATGGCAGAGGCTATGTTTCAAACGATAAGAACAAGCAGAGCTATATTGCCGCTAACGCACAGAGCGGCAGTGGAATCCCGCTCGGTCTTATCTTTACCGATTCGATCTATACTCCTGTTTACAGCGTAAGCTATGAGGTAGAGAACACCCGCGTCGGCAATATTACCGACTACGATAAGCTGACACTCACGGTCAATACGAACGGTACTATTACAGCGAAGGAAGCCGTATCTCTCGGCGCCAAGATACTCAATGAGCATCTCAACCTGTTCGTCGATATGTCCGACACGGCAAAGGACACCGAGATCATGGTAGAGCGCGAAGAAACCAAAAAGGAAAAAGTGCTTGAGATGACCATCGAGGAGCTTGACATGTCGGTTCGCAGCTTCAATTGCCTGAAGCGCGCCGGCATTGATACCGTCGAGGATCTGACCAACCGTACCGAGGAGGACATGATCAAGGTCCGGAACCTCGGCAAGAAGTCTCTGGAGGAAGTCATCCAGAAACTTCACTCTCTCGGCCTCGATCTGAAGCATGAGGAAGAGTAAGACAATCACCAAACAAATCGATTAGGAGGGAAAAGCAAAATGCCCGGTACCAGAAAGCTCGGCAGAACGACCGATCACAGACGTGCAATGCTCAGAGGTATGGTTACGCTTCTGCTTGAGAACGGAAAAATAGAAACGACTCTCACGAGGGCGAAGGAGATTGCTCCGCTCGCAGAGAAGATGATTACTCTCGGAAAGGCCAATACGCTTGCAAGCCGCCGTTCCGCCATGGCGTTTATCACCAAGGAGGATGTGGTAACCAAGCTCTTTACTGAGATTGCTCCGAAGTATGAAGGCCGCAACGGCGGTTATACACAGATTTTCAAGCTTGGATTCCGTCGCGGAGATGCTGCTGAGATGGCACTCCTCCGTCTTTATGAAGAGCCTGTCAAGGAAGAGAAGAAGGCTCCCGCTAAGAAGAAAAAGACGGCAAAAAAGGTATCCGATGCACCGAAGACTGTAGCTCCTGAGGCAGAGGCTCCGGCTGTTGAGACCGCAGCACCTGAGACCACGGTGGCTGAAACCGCAGCAGAATAATCGTTTTCGGCAAAACAGACACCCGAAAAAGGTGGATATTCATAAGACAGTAACAGCCACAGTAGAATGCTCTGCTGTGGCTGTTCTTGTGTTTTATCCTGTTATGTGATAGTATGAAGCCAAACAGACCTGCAAACTGGAATTTTTCGTGATGGTAAATTAATTTAACATTTGTGAAAGTGAAGATAGTCTTATGAAGTCGATATTGGTTACCGGTGGAACAACTTTTGTTAGCAAATATGTAGCAGACTATTTTGTTAATCATGATTATGAAGTTTATGTACTTAATAGAAATACAAAACCGCAGGTTAAAGGAGTTCAATTAATCACGGGGGACAGGCACAATTTAGGTGATATTTTAAAGGATATGCATTTTGATATTGTGTTAGATATAACTGCTTATGATGCACAAGATATTATCGATTTATATAATGCACTTGGTTCGTTCGAAAAGTATATAATGATTAGTTCAAGTGCAGTGTACCCAGAGTATGGTGTGCAGCCATTTCTTGAAGACTCTGAGAAAAATGTAAACATATTCTGGGGTAAGTATGGGACCGATAAGATTGATGCAGAAAACGCTTTATTGGAGAGAGTTCCTGATGCATATATTTTGAGACCACCATATTTATATGGGCCTATGAATAATGTTTATAGAGAGGCATTTGTGTTCGATTGTGCTAAGACAGATAGAAAATTTTATTTGCCGAAAGACGGGGCAATGAAATTGCAATTTTTTCATGTTCGTGATTTATGTAAACTGATGGAAGTAATTATTGCTAATGAGCCATCAGAACATATTCTAAATGTAGGAAATTCTGAACTAATATCTATAAAAGACTGGGTTACAAAGTGTTATGCTTGCTTTGATAAAGTTCCATCGTTTGTGAATGTTTATGATGATATAGAGCAGAGAAATTATTTCAGTTTTTATAACTATGAATACTGTTTAGACGTAAAACGTCAACATAAAATATATCCAAATACAATTTCTTTAGAAGAAGGATTAAAAGAATCAGCCAAGTGGTATCTTGCAAATGAAGCAGAAGTAAATCGGAAATCATATTTTGATTACATTGATGCAAATTTTGCCTGATTATAATTGTTAAGAACTGACCGATTGTATGATAAAGAGTAGAAGTAATAGAGGAAATGCGATAAAATCCAGTTTATCGAGTAGAAGAGCGCACTTCTATACGGAGTCAACCCGTATGTGCGCTCTGCAAGGCAAAACTCCCCGTACTTTAAATGCCCGGAGCGATTTACGCCACGGCGTACCAAACAAGAGACTGTATCCCTTGCGCCGCTTTGGGGCTATCCCCATAGTGTAAAAAGGCGTGACCTTCATGGTCACGCCTTTCATATTTTACTGTCTTACAAACACGCCGCTAACACGGGCGGATGCGTTTTTTCGGCTGGCATTTAATTTTCTGTAAGAGCATTGAAAAAGAATTCCGCGAGCAGTCTGTATCCTTCGTCGGTAAAGTGAAGCTTGTCGGAGTTGATCGTTTTTCCACCGGTTACAATCTCCTTGGTATAGGAGAACAGATCGAGAAAACGGTAGCTGTGCTTTTCCGCAAGCTCCTTTTGCAGGGGGTAAATTGCTTCCTCCTGGTTTTTCTGGCGAGCTGCGTCTTCGAAACGATAGGGACTGGATACGACAATGATTTCCGCGTCGGGTGCCGCTTCCTCAATGGCGGAGAAAAGAGCTTCCATTGCTTCGCGGTAGTCATCCATGCTTTTTTCGTTTGTTTTAGTAACAAGCTTTGCATCGTTTGTTCCGAGCATAACAAGATAAATGTCTCCCTTTACCCGGAGGGCGGTACGGTACTGCACGGTTGTGTTATAGGCAATGCCGTTGGTGTTCCAGTAGGGGGAGGAGGAGTCCATCGCCGTGGCCTTGCTTTTCCCGCAGTTGATAACGCGGTACCCTTTGCCGAGCATATTCTGGAGCTGCGCAGGATAGCTGAACTGTGAGGAAGAGGAAGAACCGACGCCCTCAGTGATGCTGTCTCCGACACAGCATATGGTAATTGTTTTGGGGGCTTCGGTGACGGGCGGCTCGGTTGTTGCTTCGGTTATCGGGTCGGTTATCGGGTCGGTGTCAGGAGTGGTCGGATCGGTATTAGCGGGCGGTTTTGTTCCGCAGGCTGCACAGAAAAGCAGCGAAAGAAAAAGCAGAACGGAGAGAAACGGATACATCAGTTTCATGGCATACTCCATTGTGAGAAAAGATGAGCATAAAATTATTATTATAATCCTACCATAATCTCCGGATTTGCGCAAGGGAAAAGATGGGCGTTTTTTCTCAAAATCTGTTGACTTTTTCCGGAGAAATGCTAAAATAATCTTAAATAAACTTTTTCTGTTGCAAAGGAGGGTTTTATGCCTTTTCTGAAAAACTTTTGGCCGACTCCATTCAAGATCAAAAAGGGAAATCTTGCTTCTTTCCTGATTCAGTTGGTCATTTTCCTTGTCATTACGGCGCTTCTTGGATGGCTTGCCGGTCTGCTTGCAAAAATTGCGATTATCGGATGGATTTTCGGTATTCTCGCCTCGCTTCTCGGCGTGTACAATGTGATCGGAATTGTTCTTTGCGTTCTTCGCTTTGTCGGGGTTGTCTGATTTTTTCATTTTTGGTCTTGACAATCCGAAAAAAGCATGCTATAATCAACTTAATTTAATAAAGGCTGTGACGAAGAAGGTCGGCAGGCCTGCTTTCAGAGAGTCGGTGGTTGGTGTGAACCGACAGCAGAAATGCCAGGAACCTATCCCTTCCGAGCCGGAGGTCCGAAACCGTATTGGCGGCAGTAGGCGCTTCCCGTGATTGCGACGTAACGGCATAGGGATTGTCAGATCCTGAAGTGGCGGAGAGTTTCTCCGCAATTTGAGTGGTACCGCGGATGTTTTTACACCCGTCTCAAGTTTTTGAGACGGGTGTTTTATTTTTTGAATTCGGAGGTAAAAATGGGTAGCGCAGAAACAGGAAAGCTTTTGGAGGTTGCGGCACGCATTCGTGAGATGCGGGAAGTTTGCGGCTTTTCGGAAAGGGAAATGGCTGAGAAAACAGAGGTTTCCCTTGAGGAGTACCGGGCATATGAAGAGGGAAGATTGGATTTTCCGTTTACCTTTATTCACAAGTGTGCCCTGGCCTTCGGTATCGGTATTACTGATTTGCTTGAAGGGCGCAGCGCCCATCTGCTTTCCTATACCGTGACCCGCAAGGGGAAAGGACAGGAAACGGCAAAGGAGGACGGGATCGAAATACAGAACCTGGCTCCCTTGTTCCGGCGCAAATTAGCAGAGCCGTACTGGGTCCATTACGAATACAGCGAAGAGCTTCAGGATAAACCGATCCATCTGACAAAACATTCCGGTCAGGAGTTTGATCTGGTGCTGAGCGGCAGACTGAAAATCCAGATCGGGGAAAATGTGGAATATCTGAGCGAAGGGGACAGCATCTATTACAACAGCTCAACTCCGCACGGGATGATTGCGGTCGATGGCAGGGACTGCCTTTTTGTGGCGGTTGTGCTTCCCGGGGAGAATCTTGCGGAGCCGATTGTGCGGGATACGCTTTTCCCTGCGCGTTCTGCAAAAAAACTGGTCAGTGACGAGTTTGTTCATACAAAGGAGGATGAAAACGGCAGACTCCTTGCAATTGATTTCGAGCACGAGGACCGCTTCAACTTTGCTTTTGATATTGTGGATGCGATTGCCCGCAGAGAACCGGACAAGCTGGCAATGATTCACCTCGATCGCGAGAAAAAGGAACGGCGTTTTACCTTCCGGGATATGAAACGCGCCTCCGCGCAGTGCGCGAATTACTTCAAGTCAATCGGAATCAAAAAAGGCGACCGCGTGATGCTGGTTCTGAAGAGGCATTATCAGTTCTGGTTTGCTATTCTCGGTTTGCATAAGCTGGGCGCAATCGCCATTCCGGCGACGCATCAGCTGCAAGCACATGATTTTGAATATCGCTTTAACGCCGCAGGTGTCAGTGCGATTCTCTGTACGGCGGACGGCAACGCAGCGGAGCAGGTTGATCTTGCGGCGGAAAGCTGTCCGCAACTGCGACACCGGCTGCTCGTTGGCGGTGTTCGTGAGGGCTGGCGATGCTTTGACGACGAGTATAAAATGTACAGCAGCCACTTTGAGCGGCGAAGCGACGCACCTTGCGGGGATGATCTGATGCTGATGTTCTTTACCTCCGGAACGACAGGCTACCCGAAAATCGCCGCGCATAATTACCGTTATCCGCTGGGGCATTATATTACGGCGAAGTACTGGCACGGTGTCGAGGAGGACGGATTGCACTTCACGATTTCCGATACCGGATGGGGCAAGGCCCTGTGGGGTAAGCTCTACGGTCAGTGGCTCTGTGAGGGCGCCGTTTTCACCTACGATTTCGACCGCTTCTCTGCGTCCGATATTCTCCCCTTGTTCGCGAAATATCATATCACGACCTTCTGCGCGCCGCCGACGATGCTGCGCATGATGATCAAAGAAGATATTGCAAAATACGACCTTTCCTCAATCCGTCATATGACTACGGCAGGGGAGGCGCTAAACCCGGAGGTTTATCGCCGTTTCGAGGAGGCCACCGGATTGCATATCATGGAAGGTTTCGGTCAGACGGAGTTGACGCTTGCAATTGCAAACCTTATGGGTGAGCCCCATAAGGTCGGCTCTATGGGGAAGCCTGTTCCGCTTTACGACATCGATATTGTCGATCCGGACGGGAATCCGGTTCCGGACGGCGAAACCGGAGAGATTGTGGTACGCACAGACAAGAAGGTGCCTTGCGGACTTTTTGCAGGCTATTACGGGGACGAGGAGAAAACACACGACGTTTGGCATGACGGTATGTATCATACCGGAGACACTGCGTGGCGAGATGAGGACGGCTTCTTCTGGTATGTCGGACGGGTTGACGATGTTATCAAATCCTCGGGCTATCGGATTGGACCGTTTGAGATTGAGAGCGTCATTATGGAGCTTCCCTATGTCCTTGAATGTGGCGTCACGGCCGCCCCGGATGAGGTGCGCGGTCAGGTCGTGAAAGCAAGCATCGTGCTGGTCCGGGGCACCGAGCCGACCGAGGAGCTGAAAAAAGAGATTCAGGACTATGTCAAGCATCATACTGCTCCCTATAAGTATCCTCGGATTGTGGAGTTCCGCGAGGAACTCCCGAAGACCATCAGCGGAAAGATCATCCGGCATCTTCTCCGGTAAGGTGCAGGGAAGAAAAACTGAATGAATATTCCCGCAGTGTTTCACCTTTTTATAAAAAACGGTTGACAAATGCTGCGGAGCATGGTAAAATAACACTATTCAAAGGCGTTGAAGAAGAGTGCACAAAAAGAGCGGACTCACAGAGAGATGGCGGTAGGTGCGAGCCCATTGTCTGCGTTTTGCTGCTGTAGCTTCTGAGCCGGGGAGAAAAAAGCGTTTTTCGCAAGTAGAACTCCTCCGCATGGCTGCGTTATCGGCATGGGGATTGTCTGATCCCGAGAGAGGCGGAGTTTTTTCCGCAATTTGAGTGGTACCGCGGGTCACGCACCCGTCTCAAAGTTATTTTACTTTGGGACGGGTGCTTTTTTACATCCGTCCCCCGAAAGGAGCCCGAACCATGACCGGACTGGACTACAAAATTCAGGAGATGGCGCAGCGTATCCGCGAGCTGCGCGAGGTGACGCATTTTACTGCGGAAGAAATGGCGAAGAGAACCGATGTAACGGCAGAGGAATATCTTGCCTGCGAACGGGGAGAGCGCGACCTGAACTTCGCCTTTATTTACCGATGTGCCCTGGCATTCGGCGTAGACGTGACCGATATTATCGACGGTGTCAGTCCGACGCTGAAATCCTACACGGTTACGCGCAGCGGACAGGGGCAGCGGATTGACCAGGCGCACGGCATGCTTTATTATAACCTGGCCGCTTCCTTTCGCAACCGTATAGCAGAGCCGCTTTATGTACGCAGCACCTTCAGCGAGGAGGCACAGCACCGCGATATCGAGCTGACGACGCACGCAGGGCAGGAATGCGACATTGTTATTTCCGGTCACCTGAAGGTGCAGGTAGGGCCGCACCGTGAGGTTCTCGGACCGGGGGACAGTATTTATTATGACAGCTCAACGCCGCACGGGATGATTGCCGTGGACGGAGAGGACTGCCTGTTCTATGCGATTGTTCTGAATCCGACGGGAGAACCGATTCCGGAACTGACGCCGGAAACAGAAGCGCCGTCAGAGGAGCGCCGTGCTCCGAAAAAAGACACGGAGGAACGCATTTTCCGGAAGTTCATCGATGTGACAGAGGATGAGAACGGCACTCCTACGAGTATCACCTTCAAAAACGATGAGCATTTTAATTTTGCCTTTGATATTGTGGATGAGCTGGCGGTACGCCACCCCGAGAAGCTTGCAATGCTTCACCTTGACAGGGAGAAAAACGAACGCCGCTTTACCTTCCGTGATATGAAGCGCGCCTCAGCACAGTGCGCCAATTATTTCAAGTCGCTCGGCATCAAAAAAGGGGACCGCGTCATGCTGGTGCTGAAGCGGCATTATCAGTTCTGGTTTGCTATGCTCGGGCTGAATAAGCTTGGTGCCGTTGCCATCCCTGCTACCTGTCAGCTGTTGGCACACGATTTTGAATACCGCTTCCGGAAGGCGGGTGTTACGGCGTTGCTTTGTACGGCAGACGGAGATGTCGCCCATCAGGCAGAGCTTGGTTCTGTGGGCTGTGAAACACTGCGTCATCGTCTGATCGTCGGCGGAACGCGGGAGGGCTGGCGTTGCTTTGACGAAGAATATCCGTTATACAGCTCCCATTTTGACCGGACGGAGAACGCTCCGGGCGGAGAGGATCTGATGCTGATGTTTTTCACCTCCGGAACGTCCGGACAGCCGAAGCTTGCGGCGCACAACTATAAATACGCGCTCGGGCACTTTCACACGGCTCGTTACTGGCACTGCGTGGAGCCGGACGGCCTTCATCTGACAATCTCGGATACCGGCTGGGCAAAGGCAATGTGGGGAAAGCTATACGGTCAGTGGCTTTGTGAGGCGGCGACTTTTGTCTACGATTTCGACCGTTTTGACGCAGCTGATATTCTGCCGCTGTTTGCAAAATACCGAATTACCACTTTTTGCGCCCCGCCGACCATGCTGCGCATGATGGTCAGGCAGGATCTCTCCAAATACGATCTCAGTTCTGTCCGTCATATGACGACGGCAGGAGAGGCGCTGAATCCGGAGGTCTACCGTCTCTTTGAGGCGGCAACCGGTTTACATATCATGGAGGGCTTCGGACAATCGGAGAGCACGATGATTATCGGCAACCTTGCTGGGGCACCGCATCGACTCGGTTCCATGGGAAAGCCTGCGCCGATTTATAAGGTGGATTTAATCGATGAAAACGGCGTTTCCGTCCGCCCGGGTGAGGTGGGAGAGATCGTCATAGATATCCGGGATGGATTGCCGAACGGTCTTTCGGTTGGTTATTACGGAGACCCGGAAAAGACTGCGGAAATCTGGCGTGACGGTTTCTATCATACCGGGGACACGGCCTGGCGTGATGAGGACGGCTTTTTCCGCTATGTCGGACGGGTTGACGACGTAATCAAGTCTTCCGGCTACCGGATTGGCCCCTTTGAGATTGAGAGCGTCATCATGGAGCTGCCGTATGTGCTGGAGTGCGGTGTTTCCGCTGAGCCGGATGAGCTCCGCGGGCAGATCGTAAAGGCCAGCATTGTGCTGGTCAACGGGAAGGAACCGACCGAGGAGCTGAAAAAAGAGATTCAGGAGTATGTCAAGCATCATACGGCTCCCTATAAATACCCGCGCCGCGTGGTATTCTGTAAGGAACTTCCGAAATCAACCAGCGGAAAGATCATGAGAAACAAACTATGACACGGAAAAGAGTCACGCTCTTCTGCGGGCATTACGGCAGCGGAAAAACCAATATTGCGATCAATTACGCACTGGCCCTGAGCCGGACTGAGCCACGGATGGCGATTGCCGATCTGGATATCGTCAATCCCTATTTCCGCACCAAGGACAGCGCGCAGGAGCTGAGGGAGGCCAAGATCCGCCTGATCTGCTCCGAATATGCCAATACCAATCTGGACATTCCCGCTTTACCGCAGGATCTGTATGCCATCACCGATGACCCGGGGCTGTGTGCGGTTGTGGATGTCGGAGGAGATGACCGCGGCGCACTTGCCCTTGGGCGGATCGCTCCGGCGCTCGCAAAAGAAAACAATTACGAAATGCTGATGGTTCTCAATGCCTATCGGCCGCTTACACCGGACGCGGCGTCAGTGCTTGAGGTTTTGCGGGAGATCGAGGAAGCGGGTCATCTCCGCTTTACGGGGCTCGTCAACAATTCCAATCTCGGTCGGGAAACAACCGCGGAAACCGTGCTTAAAACCGCAGCATTTGCCGCAGATTGCGTCTCTTTGACAGGTCTGCCGCTTGTCATGACGACAGCGGAGGAGTCTGTGGCGGCGGCCTTGCGCGGGAAAGTGGAGAACCTTTTCCCTCTGAAACTGCAGAAGAAGATATTATAATGGGTTATAGGCGCAGAAGGGCGCCTCCCGAATCAGCGAAACAAACCGAAAGGACGGTATGAAATATGGCAAAACTCACCTTCAAAACGGATAGCTGCAAAGGATGCGGGCTGTGTGTGGATGCCTGCCCGAAGCATCTGCTGCGGATCTCCGCGGACAAAATCAACAAAAAAGGGCATCACCCGGCAGAAATCACCGATCAGACAGCGTGTATTGCCTGCGCCTTCTGCGCGACAATGTGTCCGGACTGCATCATTACGGTAGAAAGGTAAGGAAGAAAGATGGCAGACAAGGTATTAATGAAGGGCAATGAGGCGATCGCCGAGGCGGCGATCCGCGCCGGCTGCCGGCATTATTTCGGGTATCCGATTACCCCGCAGACCGAAATCGCCGCATACATGGCGAAGCGGATGCCGAAGATCGGGGGCGTGTTCCTACAGGCGGAAAGTGAGATCGCCGCAATCAACATGGTTTACGGTGTTTCCTCTACCGGTAAGCGCGTGATGACCTCCTCCTCCAGCCCCGGGATTTCCCTGAAGGGGGAAGGTCTTTCCTACCTCGCCGGGGCGGATCTTCCCGCACTGGTTGTCAATGTCCAGCGCGGCGGTCCCGGACTTGGCGGAATTCAGCCGAGCCAGTCGGATTATTTCCAGTCTACGCGCGGAGGCGGACACGGGGATTACCGGATGATTGTGCTTGCTCCGGCATCCGTGCAGGAGATGGCGGAGTTGACTGTGAAGGGCTTTGGACTGGCGGACCGTTACCGGATGACCTCCATGATTCTTGCGGACGGTACGATGGGGCAGATGATGGAGCCGGTCAGCTTTGATTTCACTGTCGATGCGGAGCCGCCGAAGCCGTGGGCAACCACCGGAACGGAAGGAAAGCGCCCGCATAATATCGTCAACTCTCTTTCTCTGATTCCGGAGGAACTGGAGCGTTTCAACTTTGAACGCTACGAGCGTTATGCCGTGATCGAAGAGAAGGAGACACTCTGGGAAGAGTATCTGACAGAGGATGCCGAGGTTTGCGTTGCTGCGTTCGGTATTGCCGCCCGCGTTTCGAAGAACGCGGTGAAGGAAGCGCGCCGCAGAGGAATTCGAGCGGGTCTGATCCGTCCGATCACCCTTTGGCCCTTCCCGAAAAAGCCGTTTCAGGCGGCAAAAAACTGCCGGGCGTTTCTTTCGGTTGAGCTGTCGATGGGACAGATGATCGAGGATGTGCGCCTTGCAACCGAATGCCGTTGCCCTGTCCTGCTTTGCAATCGTGCGGGCGGGATGATTCCGTCACCGGAACAGGTGCTTGACGCCAT
>JAXFQY010000046.1:0-2619 GCA_034178705.1 Eubacteriales bacterium
ATATTAAGTGCCTTTGCCAGCTTCTCCGCTGCATCCAAGCGAGGACGAGAGGTTCCGCATTCGTATCTCTGTATGGTACGGGGGGAAACACCGGAAACCTTTGCAAGCTGCTCCTGCGTCATATCATTTTTTTCTCTCAGCCCTTTTAATCTGTCGCTGAACTTCATTATCAATTCCCTCCATAAGATTTCTATTTTTAGCAACACGACACTTTTTTCGCCACTTCTTATTGACACGACATTGGTGTCGTGCTATAATCTGAATCACAACAACGACACTTATGTCGTGTTCATATGATACAACACGACACTTTGGTTTGTCAAGAGGTTTCGCAGAATTTTCAAGAAATAAGGTGATTTAGTTGAGCAGATCAATACTGCATTGTGATATGAATAACTTCTATGCCAGCGTTGAATGTATGCTCGACCCAGCTTTGAGAAAGTATCCGGTCGCTGTCTGCGGCTCGGTGGAAGAAAGGCACGGTATAGTCCTCGCCAAAAACTATGCCGCCAAAGCATTTGATGTAAAAACAGGCGATGCAGTGTGGCAAGCGAAGCAGAAGTGCAGAAACCTTGTTGTTGTGCCTCCGCACTTTGAGGAGTACATCAAATATTCCAAGCTGGCAAGAAGCGTTTACAGCCGCTATACCGATCAGGTCGAGCCTTACGGAATGGACGAGTGTTGGTTGGATGTGAGTGGTACAGAGAACATCTTCGGTTCACCCGAAAAGGTGGCAAACGACATACGGGAAACAATCAAGTTTGAACTTGGGCTGACAATTTCCGTCGGGGTGTCTTTCAATAAAATATTTGCCAAGCTCGGCTCGGATATGAAAAAGCCGGATGCTGTGACGGTCATACCGAAAGACACTTTCCGAGACAAAATATGGGGACTCCCCGCAGCGGACTTGCTCGGTGTGGGACGGGCAACGCAGCGTGTATTAGATAGCTATTGCATTAGAACCATTGGCGATTTAGCTAAGACCGATCCTGACTTTCTGAACCGACGGCTCGGTAAAAACGGAATTGCCCTTTGGCAGTATGCAAACGGTAATGACCGATCCCGTGTTATGAACGCCGACTTTGTTTCTCCGGTTAAGAGCGTGGGACACGGAATTACTACCATCGAAGATTTGGAGAACGACGAGCAGGTGTGGCCCGTCTTTCTCGAATTGACGCAGGACATCGGACATAAACTCCGTGTCCACAAAAAGTGTGCGGATGGAGTCGCCATTCACATACGGGACAACACACTTTTTTCAAAGCAATGGCAAACGGCATTGGATATGCCCACACAATCCCCAATGCTGATCGCAAAAGCGGCTTTTGCCCTCTTTGAAAAAAGATACGACTGGAGGAACCCGATTCGCTCAGTCACGATTCAGGCAATCAACTTGGTGCCACAGGACACGCCCCGACAAGTCGATTTGTTTATGAACATCGAAAAGATTGAGAAAGCAGAAAGGCTCGACCAGTGCATTGAAACCATTCGCCAGCGGTTCGGCAAAAACAGCATCCGCAACGGTATTCTTTTTCAAAACCTCCGGATGCCGAGTGAAAAGCCTGAGATTACTATGCCGACCGGGGTGTTTTGTTAAGGAGGTCAGTATGATTAGTACAAGCAGTAACAAGATTGATGAAATTGTTGCGCCTGATGAGATCGAAACCTATGTTTCGATGCCGTCTTGTTTGTTGCAGGGGTGCAGCAATGATCTGATTATTTTCCGTGCAGATGGAGGGAACCATTTCACCCACTACGGTATTTATGAGGGAATGTTTCTTATCTTCGATGTCAGCAAGGACTTTCAGGAAGGGCGGCTTTCCTGTTACCTGAACAATACCGGCGATAGTCGCCCAAAGTTCAAAGTTTCTGACAAGCCATTGGATGGCTACCGTCATTTTGGTAGGCTGGTTGCCAGTATGAAGAATTATGAGGTGTAAGGATGGAAGAAGAACGGCGCAAGGTATATGTGGAAGTCGATGTTACCCATAAGACGGATGGAACGGCTCGACCCCGAAAAATCAAATTTGAAGATGGTGAGGTCTACGAGATCGACCGTGTAAAGTATTGTTGCAGAGCCGCATCGACGAAGGTCGGCGGCACAGGACTTCGTTACACGGTATTGATATGCGGCACAGAAACTTTCCTTTTTGATGAAGAAAACGGAAAGTGGTTTGTGGAAGGCAAAAACAGAGCCACTCTCTAAGGATGCCACCATTCATCAGCCCTGAAAGCGTTAAGGAACTTAATGAGGTGATGTGCGTGACAAATGATAATTGGACACCTATACCGATGTACTGCTCCAACTGCGGAGAATTACTTTACGGTTATAGAAATGATGAGGGGAAAATCAAGTATGAGTGCAAAAGGTGCGGAACCGTAGCGGTTCGAGTCCAAAAAGGACGCCGACACGACAAGATTGACCTTTATGCCCCGGAAGGGCAAATCCGGTACTATTGATCGGCAAAACTAAATACGGCAAAACGACGGAATGGTTGAGGTGAAACAGACTGCGTAATTCCATCTCCAGGTCACTTGCTTTGAACACTTCGGTTGGTTAAACCAAACTTGCTATGCAGATATGAGAGGCCACCGACAAGACAGTAAGCCATAGGCTTA
>JAXFQY010000038.1:0-2955 GCA_034178705.1 Eubacteriales bacterium
TGCAGGTTATCTTGACAATATATACCACCGCCTCTCAATCAAACCTTTGGGACAGCCGTTCGCTATTTCCCGTTAAAGGGAAGCGAGCGCTGCCGTCAAATATTTTTCGGTTACAGATGAATAAAAGAAGGCGTCGATCAACCTATCCTTTTTCGCATTGGCTACCGCATGGGCAATGTCGGGTGCCGAGTTTTCATCACACAGCATCACGAGTTTACACGAAGGAGCATTTTGTCTTACTTGCTTTACCTCATTTAATCGCGTCTCGATCGTCGTGCCGGAAGCATAAGATACATCCATTAAGAGGATGTCGGCAGATAGAGCTTTGCAATCATTTGCAATATTGCTCTCCTTCTGAACCAGCACGCGAAAAGGCTTAAACTCGCCGCTGCTTTTGAGCATTCTGATGATCGCTTCGGAGAGCAGACCGTTTCCGATGCAGACAACGATATTTTTCATCTCTGTTTTCCTCCTTCCGATCCCTTTACGCATTTTATTATAATGGTTTATGATGCTGGGCACATCGTACTTTCGTGCAAACTTTTTCGGCAAAAGAAAAAGTGCCGCCTATACAGACGACACTTATTGCGCTCGTTCATCCTACTTATTGTTTATTACCAATCCGCTTTCTCTTGCCCGGACGGCAAGCTCTGTGCGGTTTCGGAACCCTGTTTTATCCCGCATGCTCTGAATATGACCCTTTACCGTGCGGAGCGACATAAACAGTTTTTCCGCGATCGCGGCATCCGACTCGCCTGCGACCAATTCCCGAAGAACCTCAAGCTCGCGGTCGGTAAGGTTTTCGCTGAAGGTGTCTCCCAGCTTCAGCGACGGGGTAGATTCGGGGTAAACCGTTTCTCCCGCCATTGTTCGGTCCAGAACGGACAGTATTTCCTCTGCTTCGGAGCTCTTGTACCAAAAGCTGTCAACACCGACTTTGTGCGCCCTTTCGATAAAGCTGCACTCCGGCTGACCGGTAATAATGATTACCTTTGTGTTCGGAAAGCTCTTTTTGATTTTTTCGGCAGCGTCCAAGCCGCTTGCGTTCATCGCCGTGCAGACATCCATCAAAATCACATCCACTTGATTGGTGCGGCAGCAAAACTCTGCCAACGCCGCACTCTCCACGGACTGAATATGGTGATACTTTTCGCTGGTGTTTATGTATATTTCAAGAAGCTGCCTTGCCATAGGATCATCTTCAACGATCAGAACATTGATCAAAGGATATCACCTCTTTTCTTCGGAACGATCAATTTGAGAACAAATTTCGGCTGATGCAGCACTTCCATTGCTCCGCCGATCTGTTCTGTTTTTTGCCTGAGAGCGCCGAGACCGCCGCCCTCAACAATTTTATTCTGCGGTTGCTTGCCGTCATTCGTAAAGCAAACAGAGCAGGATGAAGCATCCTCCGAAAAGGCAATACAAAGCGTCTTTGCATCGGCGTGCCGTACTGCATTGGTGAGCGCTTCCGCTGCTGCTTCAAAAAACAGTCGGTTTGCATCTTCCTGTTCCGGCATCTGTCCTGTAATGCAAATTTCGATCCCGACAGAGTGGGCAGCCTTCATAAGCATATCCAAAGGCTCATCATTTTTCGGGCTTTCCGATTCCAAGCGAAGGATCGCTATGTTGCGCTTTAGTGTATTAAGAAGCTCCTGCGTATTATCGCTCTCACTCTGCAAATAGCGGCGTGTCAAAAGCAACGCCTGTCCTAACTCTCTGTGGATACGGACTTTGGTTTCCAAACGCTCTTTTTCCCGTATGAGTTTATCCACATTCTCGCCGTATTTCCACAGACGGTAATTCATAGCGGAAAGCTCTGCGTTCTTTTCTTTCAGTTCTTCTGTCAGTTTGTTGAGTCGTGTTGTTTCTGCCGCCGTGAGCTGGGTAATACCGTCAATCACCTCGCGGGCGAAAGTCCACACCGTTTGATCGGGCAAGCGGAAAGAGGGATCTGCACCCATAGACAACCGCATTACGCCTGCTTGTGTTTCACCATCCTTGAGGTTTTCCCAAAACGCATTGGCGTTCTGTAAATCTCTGCCGAATATTGTATGGCTCAGATCGTTCATTCGGTGATTGATCAGCATCACCATACCGTTTTTGTAAGCAAAGCAAAGACCGGTGTTGAGCCAGTCAAGGCTTTCCTTTACCGACGAGCGAGTGATGGAGTTCTTTTCATATTTTCTTTCCTGAAGCACGATCGTCAAAAGCACGGCAATCACAGCAAGCAGCAGCAAGATCGGCAGTATGATCGGCAATGCCGTAACGCTCTCAATCATCGGTGTAAGTCTCCAAGCCGGGTGTGCGGATTTGACCTGAGCAGCAAACAAAATCAGCATTGCTCCGCTGAGCACAAAGCAAAGAGGAACAAGCAGCTTCGGCATCCGCTTTTTCCTGCTGAAAACACGAGGCAGCAGACAGATGCTCGAGCAAACCGCAACAAATGCTACGACAAGAAAGCTCGACTTTACTGCATAATGCAAATCGCAAAAGCCGATCATCTGCCGTCACCTCCCTCCGGAAGAAGCAGCGTAACGGTAACATCCTCATCCTGAATCTCCCATTCAAACCTTCCGCAAGGAACGGATAGCTCTGACAAGGTCTGCTCGGCTACATCTTCATTGCATTCCGATGGCTTCTCAGAAAATTTTGTGTAAGCGAATTTCGACAAAATCAATTATTTCAAATTATCTTTGTGCATATTGATGTCTTTTTTCCCTTGGCTACTACTCTTCCGATAGAGCGCGACGGTATGCGCGCCGCGCGCGGCGTGAATGCCGTCGCGCTCTATCGGGAATCCTAATACAAGGGAATCAGCTCACTTTGCGATCTGCGAACATGATCTCCAATTGACTGAGGACCATGTCCCAATTTTGGCACCGTGCATGCCAGTGCTTAACAATACGCTGAGATGCCAAATACAGCATCCGCCGCAAAGAATCGTCGTTGGTA
>JAXFQY010000050.1:0-16010 GCA_034178705.1 Eubacteriales bacterium
ATGACACGCAAGAAATAACAGCCCGTATGGAGCTTTTCGACGCCGTATGCAAGCGTATCGTCGAATGTATGCCGGACGGTCTCTCCGATCTCGGAAAATACCGCTACTTTGCCGCCGTGATAACCGGACGGTGCGAATATGACAGTTCTCTTTCTACAATGAGCCTTCCCTACCCCGCCTATAACGCACTGGTAAACGGCAGTGCGGTGTGTAGCGGCTACGCCTCCGCCATGGAGCATCTTTGCGGCGAAGCAGGTCTTTTCTGCATGCGCACAGACGGCACAAAAGACGGCGGAAACCATGCGTGGAACCGGATCTGCCTTTCCGGCAGCTATTATTACTGTGATCTGACCGCCGCCGATGCCTCAGCGCCCGGCTCCGATGCGTGGCTTGAATGTATCGCAATAACCGCAAAGCGCGCAAAGAGCGGAAACTACGTCCCATTCAGGAAGGATATGACGGCTGACGGCACGGACGATATCCGATAAACCGCTGCGGTTTTGTCATCGGAAGCCGTCAAAAGCCATTTTAATTTGAACATTTTAATTTGAAACAGAGAGTGTTTTTTATCTTCCTAAATAGTGCTGTTTTCGTCAGAATAGGCAGTTTACAGTATTATTTATCTTCACTTCTTTCTGAAATGTAACCGATGACGAGCCTCCTTTCAGGTAGACACAAATATTTAACAAATAAAAATACGAAAAAAGGGCAGAAGGTGCGTAAAATCATCGCACTTTCTGCCCTTAAAAACGGGTACTACAGGGTTCAAATCCTGTCCAAAGCCGTTTTTTTGAAATGATATCTTTTTTTCTGCACTCTGTATCCGCAAACCTCATGGTTGCGAAAAAGCGAGGAAACGCGAGAAAACCCCCGAAATCTCACGATTTCGGGGGTTCGAAGCCATGATATCTTTTTTGGCTTCACGATATGGCTGCGGAAGAAGGATTTGAACCCTCACAAACAGAGTCAGAGTCTGCCGTGCTGCCATTACACAATTCCGCAATCTTGCCCCGGTTTTCCGGGACGTTTTGTATTATAGCAGACAAGATTCGACTTGTCAACACCTTTCGAAAAAATTGTGAACGTTTTTTGAACAAATCTTTCTTATGCTGATATGGAGCGGCGCAAGAAAGGCTTTCCTTTGGCATAAGTATATGCACAGAGAATCAATCTATGCATTAAACTTTGCGGACGGAGAACCCTGTCGGAAAAAGTCTCTTTTCATGCTATACCTTCTTGAAAATAGCAAACACGAATGTTATAATACAGTATCAAAAGATCCGTGTATTCTTTTATAATGAAGAAAACATCAATTAATGCATAAGTATTTTAATTTAATGAGGAATCGTGTGAAAAATTTACCTGAAGAAATAACTGCTTTTTTTGCCGGAGACCGTTTTTCAAATGCTGTAGGGTGCCGAATTGACGAGGTAGGCGATGATTACGCCGTTTGCTCTCTTCCCCTTCAGGATTCGCTGTATAATGCACAACACAGTGTTATGGGCGGAGCGATCTTCACTCTGGCGGATTTCTCCTTTGCAGTATGTGCCCATGTTGAAAAGGCGCCTGCGGTTACGGTTTCCGCATCTGTAATTTTTATTCATCCGCCGAAAGGAGAACGCATCATTGCTACCGCAAGGATGATCCATTCAGGCAGAACAACCTGCGCCGCTACTGTAGCCCTGACGGACAGTACCGGAGAAACGGTTGCTACCGTTTCAATTTCAGGGATGTATATCAGCTGATGTCTGAATTTTCTCTCCGGAACTCATAAAAATTATTTGTTAAAAAAATATTTTTTCTTGTCGAAACTTATAGACTTTTTTCTTTTTATGCTGTATAATGTTTATGTTTACCATCGGTATACTATAAAATCCTAACAGGAGGATATTATCCCACAATGAAAAAGAAACCGACCACCGTGCAATTCAAGGGAACACATGAGCAGGAGCTTGCGCTTGACAGACTCATTGCTTCCCACAAGGATGATCCCGGTGCTCTGATGCCCGTGCTTCAGGGTGCGCAGGAAATCTATGGTTACCTTCCGCAGGAGGTTCAGCGTCACATTGCTCTCTCGATGGATATTCCTTTTGAGCAGGTATATGGCGTTACAACCTTTTACTCTCAGTTCTCCCTCAACCCCAAAGGTGAAGTCGCCATTGCCGTCTGCCTTGGCACTGCTTGCTATGTAAAAGGCTCCGGACAGGTGCTTGACAAAATTTCCAGTATCCTTGACCTCCCGGTCGGCGAAACCTCAAAGGACGGAAAATACAGCCTGGAAGCAACCCGCTGCATCGGCGCATGCGGTCTTGCCCCTGTTATGACTGTCAACGGTGAAGTGTATGGCCGACTCACCGTCTCTCAGGTAGAAGGCATTCTTGCCCCGTATATGGGCTGATATGCGGCAGCTTTCCGAAAATATCCTTGATATCGCAATGAATTCCGTACGAGCCGGCGCCGGATTGATTTCTGTTACGCTGATAGAAACACCGCCGCTTCTTACAATCTCAATTCAGGACAACGGGTGCGGAATGTCCGAAGAACAGCTCAAGCGTGTTACCGATCCGTTTTTCACAACCCGAACAACCCGCAAGGTCGGTCTTGGTCTTCCCTTCTTCAAAATGGAAGCCGAGCAAACCGGAGGTTCGTTCCGGATTGAAAGCAGAATAAACGAAGGTACTACCGTAACTGCTGTTTTTGATCAATCGCATATTGATGCGCTTCCGCTCGGGGACATTCCGGAAACGGTAATGACACTCGTCGGTTCCGCAGCAGACAGGGATATCGTATTTACGCATCAAAAGGAAAAATCCTGTATCCTTTTGGATACACGCGAGCTGAAAAAACAGCTCGACGGTGTTCCGCTCGATACCCCGGAGGTCCTTATATGGATACGTGAATATCTTACGGAACAGTATGACGCAGCGCAGTAGGCAATTTACGGAAAAGCATATACGAAAATTAAAATAGGAGAAAAATACATGAAAACTTTAGCAGAGCTTTCCGCCATCCGGGACAGGATGAAGGCGCAGGTCGGTTCAAGAAATCATGAAAACGGCGGCACCAAAATTATTGTCGGTATGGCAACCTGCGGAATCGCAGCAGGTGCGCGTCCGGTTCTCAATGCGTTTGTTGAGGCAGTTGCCGATTCCGGTCTTGAGCATGTTACCGTTTCCCAGACCGGCTGTATCGGTATTTGCCAGTATGAGCCTGTTGTTGAGGTTCTTGAGCCGGGTAAAGAAAAAGTAACTTATGTCAAAATGACTGCCGAGAAGGCAAAACGGGTCTTTGACGAGCATATCAAGGGCGGTAAGGTCGTCACCGAATTCACCATCGGCGCCGCCGCGAAATAAGAGAGAGGAGACAACAGAGAAAGATGTTCAGATCAACTGTTCTCATTTGCGGCGGTACGGGCTGTAGCTCGTCCGGCAGCGCAAAAATCAAGGATAAAATGATCGAGGAGCTCAAAGCAAACGGTCTTGAAAATGAAGTAAAGGTGGTCGTAACCGGATGCTTCGGTCTTTGTGCCCTCGGTCCTGTAATGATTGTTTACCCGGAAGGAACTTTTTATTCCCGGATGACGGTCGACCATGTTCCCGAAATTGTTTCGGAGCATCTGCTCAAGGGGCGCATCGTCAAGCATCTTGCCTATGACGAAACAATCAAGGATGACGAGATCCTTTCCCTGAACAATACGGCCTTCTACAAGAAGCAGCATCGCGTTGCTCTGCGCAACTGCGGCGTTATCAACCCCGAAAACATTGATGAGTACATCGCTACCGACGGCTATCAGGCCCTTGGCAAGGTACTGACGGAGATGACCCCCCAGCAGGTTATCGATACGATCAAGGCGTCCGGTCTTCGCGGACGCGGCGGCGCCGGCTTCCCGACCGGTAACAAGTGGCAGTTTGCCGCAAACCAGCCGAAGGGAAAAAAGTATGTCTGCTGCAACGCCGATGAGGGCGACCCAGGAGCCTTCATGGACCGTTCCATTCTTGAAGGCGATCCGCATGCGGTAATTGAAGCAATGGCGATTGCCGGATATGCCATCGGTTCTGACGAG
Organism: Eubacteriales bacterium; assembly: GCA_034178705.1. Taxonomy (GTDB): domain Bacteria; phylum Bacillota; class Clostridia; order Oscillospirales; family CAG-272; genus RUG12395. The sequence goes on from JAXFQY010000050.1 coordinate 4,064, forward strand.
GGTTATATTTACGTCCGTGCGGAATATCCGATCGCCGTTCACCGTCTTGAGGTTGCCATTAAGCAGGCTCGCGAATACGGTCTTCTCGGCAAGGATATCTTCGGAACCGGCTTCAGCTTTGATATCCATCTGCGTCTCGGCGCCGGTGCCTTTGTCTGCGGTGAGGAAACCGCTTTGATGACGTCCATTGAGGGCAAACGCGGAGAGCCGCGTCCCCGTCCTCCCTTCCCGGCAATCAAGGGACTTTATGGCAAGCCCTCCATTCTGAACAATGTTGAAACCTATGCCAACATTGCCCAGATCATCCTGAAGGGACCGGAATGGTTCGCTTCCATGGGTACCCCAAAATCGACCGGCACCAAGGTTTTCGCTCTTGGCGGCAAGATCAAGAACACCGGACTTGTTGAGATCCCGATGGGTACCACCCTACGTGAAATTATTGAGGAAATCGGCGGCGGCATCCCCAACGGGAAGAAATTCAAGGCTGCCCAGACAGGAGGACCTTCCGGCGGATGCATTCCCGCAAAGCATCTTGATACACCGATTGATTTTGAAAACCTTGCGGCAATCGGTTCCATCATGGGCTCCGGCGGACTCATCGTTATGGATGAGGACAACTGCATGGTTGATATCGCAAAATTCTTCCTGGAATTCACGGTTGATGAATCCTGCGGTAAGTGCACGCCGTGCCGTGTCGGCACAGTCCGTATGCTTGAGATCCTGGATAAGATTACAAGCGGGAATGGCACGCTTGAGGATATCGATAAACTTGAAGAGCTTTGCAACTATGTGAAGTCTGCCTCTCTCTGCGGTCTTGGTCAGACTGCACCGAATCCGGTTCTCTCCACGCTCAAGTTCTTCCGTGACGAATATATTGCACATGTCGTCGATAAAAAATGTCCCGCTGGTGTTTGTAAGAACCTCATGCATTATGAAATCGTCGCCGATAAATGCAAGGGCTGTAAGATGTGTGCAAGAGGATGCCCGGCAGACTGCATTACTGTCAATTCGGACGGAGCAGTTGCACCCGGCGCTAAGCTTCCGTACCTTGTCATCGACGCTTCCAAGTGTGTCAAGTGCGGCGCTTGTATCTCGACTTGTAAGTTCGGCGCCATCGTGAAGCGCTGAGGAAAGGAGTAACGGAACAACATGGATATGATTACGATCAAAATTAACGGAATTTCGGTTTCCGTGCCGAAGAATTCCACTGTCCTTGAAGCAGCACGAATTGCGGGTGTCGATATCCCGACTCTTTGCTACCTGAAGGATATTAATGAGATAGGTGCCTGCCGACTTTGTCTTGTTGAAGCTTCCGAAGGCGGTCGTCCTTTCCGGATGGTAACTGCCTGCGTTTATCCGGTAAGCGACGGCATGGAAATCAAAACAAACACACCGAAGGTACTTTCTTCCCGCAAGATGAACCTTGAGCTTCTCCTTTCCGCGCATGACAAGCGTTGCCTCTCCTGTGTCCGCTCCACAAACTGTGAGCTTCAGAAACTTTGCCGTGATTACGGTGTTGAGGAAGGACACTTCACGACCGCAAAGAAGGACAAGGTTCCCCTTGAAACCTCGACCGCCTTTCTTGTGCGCGATAACAATAAATGTATTCTTTGCCGCCGTTGCGTAGCCGCCTGCCGTAATCTTCAGGATATCGGTGTTATCGGTGCAAATAACCGCGGTTATGACAGTGAGATCGGAACCTTCTTTGACAAATCTCTTGCTGAAACCTCCTGCGTTGCCTGCGGTCAGTGCGTCGTTGCCTGCCCGACCGGCGCTCTTTATGAAAAAGATGATTCCATGAAGGTCCTGGAAGCGATTGCCGATCCTACCAAGCATGTAGCGATCTGCTGCGCTCCTTCTGTACGCGCCACGCTCGGCGAATGCTTCGGCATGGAACCGGGCACCGATGTAGAGGGAAAGATGGTTGCCGCTCTTCGCCGCATTGGTTTTGACGGTGTTTATGATATGAACTTTAGCGCCGACCTTACCATTATGGAAGAGGCAACCGAGCTTCTGGAAAGAATCACGAATGGCGGAAAGCTACCGATGATCACCTCCTGCAGCCCGGGTTGGATCAAATATTGTGAGCACTATTTCCCGGAGATGACCGACAATCTTTCCACCTGCAAATCCCCTCAGCAGATGTTCGGTGCCATCTATAAAACCTTCTATGCCGAGAAGCACGGAATTGATCCCAAGGATATTGTCTTTGTTTCTGCTATTCCCTGCACCGCGAAGAAGTTTGAGGTTGGCAGACCGAATCAGAACGCCGCCGGTGTTCCTGATGTGGATATTGCCATTACAACCCGTGAGCTCGGAAGAATGATCGAAACCTGCGGTATCGACTTCAAGGCTATGCCGGATGAGAAATTCGATTCTCCCTTCTCTGTCAGCTCCGGTGCCGGCGCGATCTTCGGCGCAACCGGCGGTGTTATGGAGGCTGCGCTGCGTACAGCTGCCGAGTTGATCCTCAACAAGCCGCTTGAAAAACTTGACTTTGAAGAGGTTCGCGGTACTGCCGGAATTAAACGCGCCACCTACAAGCTCGGTGATGCTACCGTCCGGGTCGCTGTTGCAAGCGGCACAAAGAATGCAAAGCAGCTGCTTCGCGCGGTTGAACGCGGCGAAGAACAGTATGATTTCATTGAGATTATGTGCTGCCCCGGCGGATGCGTAAACGGCGGCGGACAGCCTGTTCAGCCCGCATCCGTCCGCAACTTTACCGATCTTCGTGCGATCCGCGCAAAGGTTCTTTATACGGCAGACAAGAATAATGATCTTCGTAAATCTCATGAGAACAGCATATGCAAGATGGTTTACGATGAATATCTTGAAAAGCCCGGAAGCCACAAAGCGCATAAGATTCTCCACACTTCTTATATCAAACGCGGTCTGTAATCTAAAAAAACCGGAGTCGGGAAATCCCGACTCCGATTTTTATCACATTTCGCTCAACCGAAACCAAAAAAATTGCGCATGATTTTGCGGTGCCGTAAAACAATTATCCTCCGTATGGTTAAGAGACCATGCGGAGGATTTGTTTAGCAGAAATAGCCCCATGGCAGTGCATGGTACGGGACGGGAATCCGAAGTCATGGTGGGGTTTGCCGTAAAAGAATTGGCTCCGTGGGCCCACGATACTCTCGACAGGAGTTATATAGAAGTGCGCCCATTCGTTTCCAAAGGGCTTTTGATGCTGACCCTACTCCCAGATAAACCGGAATTTCCAAAGTTCATTTTGCATTTCTATATGAAATCAAAATATGACTTGGTGCAAATAATACTGTCGCAATAATCAATAACACTGACCTACTCATAATCCCACTAAAAAGGAACAAAATTGAAGGAATGATTGAGAGTGCTAACGCTCTAAAAACGCTGCTTTTCTTAAAATAAATAATCCAAGTTGCACAGTAAATCGTTACCAATATGCCATCTACGATCAGATACAGTGCAAAAGCTTCGTCAGACCACCACCCGAACCAAGTTCCCGGAATATTGATTACCATAAATCCGAAACAACCAAATCTCCCCACTTGTTCCATAACCTCAACATATTTATTTTTCCACTTAATGTCAAAGCTATCTTTCCACTTAGTCGCAAATATAATATTGGGTATCAAAATGACGACAATAAAAATCAGTCCAAAAATATTAAACCATTCCATATTCGCCCTCAACAAATTCCAGTTTATCTTCTCTTTCAAAGAATATCAGAAAAACTGACTGCTTCACCAGTTAACATGAAGAAACGCCCGAAACATTTCAGAAATCATTCGGGCGTTTCTATTTTACGAGGATCTGCCATACAGGCGCTTTTTTCTTTACGGAATTACGACTTCGGGTCTTTTTATTCCCTTATCCGAGAAATTCTACAGTTAATTCCCGCACTCCGTCTTCTGCGGTGACCGGCACAGCATTGGGGTGCTTTGCAGCCTCCCGCTGCTCAAAGAACTTCTTTGCAACCTGTGGGAAAAGTGCATAGGAGAGGATGTCCTCTTCGCTGTCGGTAATTCCCTTCAGCTCGGCACGATACGCATCAAGCTCAGGCTTAATCAGATCAGCGGGACGGCAGGTAATCACCTCATCGTCTCCGATAGCCATGCGGCGTACTTCCTCATTGACCGGGCCGGGAAGTTTACCGTATTCGCCGCGCAGAAGTCCCTTCGATTCTTTTGTAAAGGTCTTATATCTTCCCATAAGAACATTCATAACCGACTGAGAACCGACAATCTGGCTGGTTGGTGTCACAAGGGGAGGATAGCCGAAGTCGGCACGGACACGCGGAACCTCCGCAAGAACGTCATAATATTTATCTTCCGCTTTTGCCTGTTTGAGCTGAGAAATCAGATTGGAAAGCATTCCTCCGGGTACCTGATAGATCAACGTGTTGCTATCCACATTAAGCACCTTCGGGTCAAGAATCCCCTCTGATTTCAGACGATTCGCGACAGTACGGAAATAAGCTGCCGCTTCATTCAGGAGTTTGAGATCGAGTCCTGTGTCGCGCTCTGTGCCGCGGAGCGTAGCAACAAGTGCTTCGGTTGAAGGCTGCGAGGTTCCGTTGGCAAGAGGAGAAAGCGCGCAATCAACGATATCAACGCCGGCAGTGGATGCCATCAGGTTTGTCATATCACCGGTTCCGGTGGTATTATGAGTATGAAGGTGAATCGGGATATCGACCTTATCCTTCAGACGCTTGACAAGACTGTACGCATCATACGGGAGGAGGAGGTTCGCCATATCCTTGATACAAATTGTGTCAGCGCCCATTTCACGAAGAGTACAGGCAAGGTTGACAAAGTAATCCTCGTTGTGAACCGGGCTGACCGTATAGCTGATCGCCGCCTCACAGGTTCCGCCGTATTTTTTCGTGTATTTCATCGCGGCTTCCATGTTGCGGGGATCATTGAGAGCATCAAAGATACGGATAACATCAATGCCGTTCTCAATGGATTTCTTTACGAAAGCCTCCACAACGTCATCAGCATAATGTTTATAACCGAGCAGATTCTGTCCACGGAGAAGCATCTGAAGACGGGTGTTCGGAAGCGCCTTACGCAGTGCGCGGAGACGCTCCCACGGATCCTCACCGAGAAACCGCATACAGGCATCAAAGGTGGCCCCTCCCCAACATTCAAGGGACCAGTAACCGACCTTGTCCAGCAGCTCACATCCGGGCAGCATATCGGAAAGACGCATACGGGTTGCCGCCTGTGACTGGTGGGCGTCCCGAAGAATCGTATCGGTGATAAAAAGTTTATTAGCCATTCTGAAAACTCCTTTCAAGCCTTAGCCAAGCAGGCTGATCAGCAGACCTGCGGCGATTGCTGAGCCGATCACTCCCGCAACATTCGGCCCCATCGCATGCATAAGAAGGAAGTTGGAGGGATCCGCCTTCTGTCCTTCGACCTGCGACACACGGGCAGCCATAGGAACCGCAGAAACACCTGCACTGCCGATCAGAGGATTGATCTTATTCTTCGAGAAGAGGTTCATAAACTTGGCAAGAAGAACACCGCCTGCCGATCCGAAGCTGAAGGCAACAATGCCAAGGAGCATAATACCGAGCGTACGGAGGTTCAGGAAGGATTCTGCCGTCGCTGTAGCGCCAACCGATATTCCGAGGAAGATCGTAACAATATTCATCAACTCATTCTGGGCAGTTTTCGCAATACGATCAACAACACCGCACTCCCGCATCAGGTTACCGAGCATGAGAGATCCGACAAGCGGCGCGGCAGAGGGAAGCAAAAGAGAAACAAAAACCGTGATAACAATCGGAAAGATAATTTTTTCGGTTTTGGATACCTCGCGAAGCTGCGTCATTTTGATCTTGCGCTCCTTCTCTGTTGTGAGAAGACGCATGATCGGAGGTTGGATAACGGGAACCAATGCCATATAGGAATATGCCGCAACGGCAATCGGAGCCAAAAGCTCCGGTGCAAGAATTGAGGAAGTAAAGATGGAGGTCGGTCCGTCCGCTCCGCCGATAATTCCAATCGATCCGGCCTGCTGCTGAGAAAACTCAATAAGACCAAGTGCGTTGAGCCCGCGCGCACCGAGATAGGTTGCAAAAATACCGAGCTGCGCAGCAGCACCAAGGAGAAGGCTCTTCGGGTTTGCAATCATCGGACCGAAATCGGTCATGGCACCAACGCCGAGGAAGATAAGGCAGGGGTAAATGTTAAGTTTAACACCGAGATAAAGATAATCAAGCAAACCGGCGTCTCCGGATGCGAACATTGCCCAATTAACATGCCCGTCGGCAAAAAATTCGGAATGATACATTTCCGCACCGGGAAGGTTGGAAAGAAGCATACCGAATGCAATCGGAAGTAAGAGCAGCGGCTCAAACTTTTTGACAACCGCAAGATAGATGAGCACAAAGGATATTGCGATCATCACAAGCGAAAGCCAATTGTCCGCGAGATAGGCAAAGCCGGTCGTGGACAGAAATTTTTCAATGGCAGCCATCCCAACAGCCTCCGATCAGGCAAGAACGCAGAGAACGCTGCCGGACTCGACCGATGCGCCCTTCGCAACAGAAACGGATGCGATCTTCGCATCGCGCGGAGCAAGGATCTCGTTTTCCATTTTCATGGCTTCAATGATGAAGAGCAGATCCCCCTTCTTTACGGACGCACCGGCAGAAACCTTAACGTCGAGAACGGTTCCGGGGAGAGGAGACACGACATTCTCACCTCCGGCTGCCGAGGGAGTTTGGACGGGAACGGCAGGTGCCGTCGGAGCGGCAGCACTGACTTCGGAGGCGTCAATCGTTTCAAGCTCAACTTCATACTTGACGCCGTTTACGGTTACTCTGTACTTTTTCATGTTTCATATCAGGGAAGAAGCACTTCCCTGCCTCCTGTTAGAAAAATTAAAGTTTACGGAAAGAACGAATACGCAGAGCGGAAACATCGGTGCCGAGCTCCTCGGCAATCACAGCAGATACTGCGGCAACAACAGCACCGCGTTCTTCGTCACTGAGTTCAGTATCTGCAGTCTGTGCTGTATGTACCGCCGCGGCAGCATGCGCGGCATCATTTTTCACAAAAGATCCCAGCACAATGCTGAACAGCTTACAGATCTGTATAATCGAAATCAAACCGAGAAAAACGATTCCGAGCCCCAGCAAAGCTACAGTAAAATCATTATAAACAGGGGCATCCACAGTAGCGTTCAGCAGAATAATCTCTGACATAAAATTCACCTCCCATTCACCCTACAATACGGAAAGACCATCTTCCCCCTTATACACATATATCTTACCATAAAGCAAACAATCGGTCAAGCGGAAATATCGCACAAAAAAACGTCTCCCGAAAAAAGCCGTTTGCGGCACTTTTCGGGAGAATTTATCCGATGCGATACACCAATACAAACAAGAGCAGAAAAAGCAAATCAAAGAGAGAAAAGAATCGTTTGAAGCTCCTCGGGAGTTTTGGCAATCTCAGCTGCCCCTTCCGCACGCAAAACCGCTTCCGGGCGATATCCCCAGGCGACACCAACCGGAATACAGCCGGCATTCTTTCCGGTACGCATATCGATATGGGAATCCCCGACGAAAGCTGCCTCCTCCGGCAAAACGCCGAATCCAGCAAGCTGAGCAAGCGTGGAGGCGGGATCCGGTTTCGGAGGAAACGGTCCCTGCCCGGTAACAGCATCAAAGAATTTTTCGCCGAACAGACGGACCATGAGCTGTTGTGTGATATCCTCCATCTTATTAGTCACACAGCCAATGCGGATGTTACGATCCTTGAGCGTAGCAAGCATCTTCATAATACCCGAAAATGGAGTTTCGGTCATCGTCCAGGAATGCGCATAAAAAGATTTATAACAGGCCAGCGCCTCATCAATCCGCTCCGCTGGAAAATCAACCGGAAACGCGCGGCGCACAAACTCACGCGAGCCATAGTTAATGCAAAGCAACAATTCCTCGCGTGTCCTCTCGGGGCATCCGAAATGATGAAGGGCAGCGTTCATGGCGTTCTGCAAGGCGGGCATTGTGTCAGCCAAAGTACCGTCAAGATCAAAAATCGCAGCGCGAATCATAATAGTTTCCGTTTCTTCCTTTCGATACACAATTGCCTTCTCATCAGATGTCCAATTTGAAAATCCGCAGAAAATCGGCAGCGATTTTTTCGAGAGCTTCCCGATCGGTTCGGTAATACACTCGATTTGCCTCCCTTTCGGTCACCACCAGACCTTGCTCGGCAAGCTGGGACATATGATGAGAGACCGTTGCCGTAGTAAGCCCCAGGGATTCCGCAAGTCGAATTCCGTATACGCGATCCTCAGAGCAGATCCGCAGAATCTGCAGCTTGCTCGGATCCGACATAACCCGCAAAGCACGGCAGAAAGAATCCGAATCAAACGGCTTTTGTGTAACCTGCTTCAGAGGAGTACAGAGAACGCCGGCAAAAACAAAATCGACAAATGTTTCCGTCAGATAATTCATCTTGTACTCACTGCGGTTCGCGGCGGCAACACTCGGAACCACGTACAGAACATCCGGCTGCTTATCAGCGGCTTCAGGACAAAGATCAACAATCAGCTTCATCGGATCGGCACCGCTTGTCATTTTATAATTTGCGGTAAACCATTCAACATGGTGTCTTACGGATGGATAGGCATCCAGATAAGCATTCCCTGCTTCGAGCATAATATCCGCAAGAACGCCGCGCATTTGCTCAAAGCCGTTATAAAATGAGCAAAGCTCCCACTTCAGCTCAGCCGAAACAGGAAGGCAGGAGATAAAATTGATAAATTCGCCGTAGCTTTCAACCTTGACCTCGGTTCTCAGTTCAGGAAACCGCTCCAAAAGAAGAGAATAAATATTAGCAAAAAAAGTGGATTTTGACTGCGTCCGCAAATTTTCAGCATCCTTCGGAAAGGAGGGGTTCTCGGCACAGAAAGCATCGTGCAGAATGAAAGAGGCAAGAGAGGTACCCAATTCGTTCCGTGTAACGAAAAGATGCTGAAGCACATTGGGGTCGGCAGTCAGTTTATCAACCACCGTTTCGGTGAACGAGATAATCGAATCAAAACAACCGTCAAGAATCGATGCTTCAGCACGGGTGGTGCTTCTCAGTTCCTCTTTGAGATTCCGAAAACTGTGGCCGTCTGCGCGGTCGGTAATCAGCGTGGCACATTCAAAAAGAATATTCGGCTCAGCATGAAGCTTGATCTGCATGAAATCCTCCGTGTTCGCCATTATCCGGCACTCTTATTCGACAAGAGTATAACATTTTCGCCATTTATTGTCAAGAACATATCTTATAAATATTTTATTGTTGTCTAATTTTCTTATTTATCAGTCGTTTTCTATCGAATTTCAAAAAACACTTGCTTTTTTCACCATAATATGCTATTATATTTCGGTTAAAATTGATTTTTGAGGTATATAACTGTGAAAAGGCAGGATTTACGCAATATCGCGATCATCGCCCATGTCGACCACGGGAAGACAACACTGGTTGATGAAATGCTCAAACAGGGCGGCATTTTCCGTGAGAATCAGGTGACGGAAGACCGTGTTATGGACTCCAATGATCTGGAGCGCGAACGTGGTATTACTATACTCGCAAAGAACACTGCGGTTCATTATAAAGATGTCAAAATCAATATCATAGATACACCGGGGCATGCAGATTTCGGCGGTGAGGTTGAACGCGTTCTGAAAATGGTGGACGGCGTTCTCCTTCTTGTTGATGCAGCAGAGGGACCGATGCCGCAAACCCGTTTCGTTCTGGAGCACGCCCTTGCGCTCAACCACCGTGTAATTGTTGTTATCAATAAAATTGACCGTCCCGATGCCAGAATCGAGGAGGTCGAAGAAGAGGTTCTTGAACTTCTCATGGATCTCAATGCGACCGATGAGCAACTCGACTCGCCCATGATTTTCTGCTCCGGACGCGCCGGAACCGCTTCCCTTTCCCCCTATGAACAGGGAACGGATCTTCGCCCTCTTTTTGATACAATTCTTGATTATATTCCTGCACCCGAGGGGGATGAAAACGGCGAACTTCAGCTTCTGGTCTCCTCGGTTGACTACAATGATTATGTCGGTCGTATCGGAATCGGGCGCATTGAACGCGGAACAATCCGTCAAAATCAGGATGTGATGATTTCCAATTTCCATGCGAACTTTACCCCGCGCCGGGCTCGTGTTGTTACTTTGATGCAGATCGACGGACTCTCCCGGATTCCCGTTCAGGAAGCTAAAATCGGAGATATTGTTTGCTTTTCCGGTGTGGAGAATATCAACATCGGCGATACGGTCACCTCTCTCTCCTGTGTAGAACCGATTGAGTTTGTTAAAGTCAGTGAGCCGACAATGGAAATGACCATATCGGTCAATGACAGTCCCTTTGCCGGACAGGAAGGCAAATATGTTACAAGCCGTCATCTTCGCGAGCGTCTCTATCGGGAAACCCTGAAGGATGTTTCCATCCGCATTTCCGACGGGGATACAACCGACAGCTTCAAGGTTGCCGGTCGTGGGGAGATGCACCTTTCCATTCTCCTTGAAACCATGCGTCGCGAAGGCTATGAAATGGCCTGCAGCACCCCGCGTGTTCTTTATAAGGAAATCGATGGCGTAAAATGCGAGCCGGTCGAGCGTGTCACAATCGACTGCCCGCAAGAGGTAGTCGGTCCGGTTATGGATAAGCTCGGTTCGCGCAAGGGCGAGCTTCAGGATATGGAGCTTCGCGGCAGCCGCATGAAGCTTTCCTATCTGATTCCCTCCCGCGCGCTCTTCGGTTACCGCAGTGAGTTTCTCACCGATACCAAAGGCGAAGGGATTCTCAATTCCGTATTTGAATGCTATCAGCCCTACAAAGGGGAGGTTACCGTTCGCTATACCGGCAGTCTTGTAGCCTCGGAGCCGGGTGAAGCAACCTCATATGGTCTTTATAACTCCCAGGATCGCGGTACGCTGTTTATCGGCGTTCAGACCCCGGTTTATGAAGGAATGATTGTCGGCGAAAACCCGAAGCAGGGCGATATTACCCTGAATGTCTGCAAGCAAAAGCATCTGACTGCCGTTCGTTCCAAGGGAGCGGATGAGGCGCTGATTCTTACACCGCCGCGTATTATGGGTCTTGAGGCGGCAATTGAGTTTATTGCAGACGATGAGCTGATTGAAATCACCCCTAAAAACATCCGCCTCCGTAAACGGATTCTCAATACCGAAACCCGTTTGAAGGCTCAGGCAAAACTGAAAAAATGATGACAGGGCTGGACCGGTTCGCCCGGTCCAGCCTACGTTTTCCTCAATGCGATGATTTTCTTTGCAAATTTCTCTTTAGGTATTGCAAATCAAAATTTCGCATGGTATAATATAAAGGCTATGGAAGCATAGCTCAGCTGGTTAGAGCGCACGGTTCACATCCGTGAGGTCGAGGGTTCGAGTCCCCCTGTTTCCACCATCAAAAGGCTATATTCATATAGCTAAGAACCCCCGTTTTTATCGCGGGGTTCTTTGTTTTATTGGGCAGTTTCTACGCTTCCAATCACAGATGTAAACATCGCCTTTTCGGATATGTTTCCGACAGATTTGAACTCTTTTTACCTCATATTGCAACACAAGCACAGGGAAATGAATCCCTGTGCTTTCTTGTTGCCCTTTTCAGAAGAGAGCCACTTAATGTTTTGATAGGAATAGAGGAACTTCATTCCGACAACGAAAGAGAGAATCCGTTGTCAAGATATCGAAAAAACCGGGAAAAACCTTTTACGGTTTTCCCCGGTTTTCGCATCGAATTCATTAATTGTTCTGATTAGTATAGCTTTCGTTAAGATTAGACAGCTCCTTGTTGGCTTTGCTGAGAAAAGCATTATAGAATTTTGTCAGGGTTACATTACCGGTGCCTACATAAAGTTTCGGAATAGCGTCCTTATAAGTTCCGATATTGTAATAAATACCGACATCATAAAC
>JAXFQY010000053.1:0-2106 GCA_034178705.1 Eubacteriales bacterium
AGAAGCAATCCTCTTATATCCGTAGCCCTTGTGTTGTAGTTCAATGACACGGTTGCGTTCGTTGTCTGTCATAAATACACCTCTTTCCGAAAGAATAAGATAGTCTCTCATAGGTAGGCCACGGCAGAGGCAAAACGGGACTGTCTGGGGCAAAAAAATACAGTCCACCAAGGAAAAATCCTCAGTGGGCTGCAAAACTAAATGCATTATTCACTTTCTTGCTTCGGCATCATACCGATAATATAATTCCAAGCAGTGGAAAGACCGTAACCCCCAAATAACCCCGCATCCCGGCAAATAGAATTAACCCCCGAAGAATCGTCTCTCTAAAACGAGCGACATTCTTCGGGGGTGTCTTATTCGGATTTCAGCGGCAGCCGTCTTTCGCCGGTGCGGAAGATGGTTGTCAGATATTCTCTGATATCCATGCCGTTTGCCTATGCGGTTTTGACGACCGGACAGGCGGCACCGGCACCGGCTCCTTTCGGTGAGGTGGAAGACAGCCGGTTTTATTCTTATATCACCGATAGAGATTTCAATATTATCCGAAATGCTTTTCGTGATCAACGGAACAACACGGTTTTCTGTAAGCAAGCTTTCCCGTACCCGCCTAAGATGGTAGTAGTAGGTTTTTACTTTTATTCCGTGCAGTTCATACCAGGCGGATACTGTCATGCCCGATGATTGACATTCTGCTACCTCTTGTGCCCGGTTCTTCAGCGTCATCTGACTCTTTACCGTTTGTATTTCTGTACCCATTTGTCTCATCCTTTTTCTTTTTTCTGATTTATTCTAAGCAAGTCCAAATTACTCTTTAGACTTGCTTAGAACTGATGAGACTATTTTAGACCGGTTTGGTCTTCTTGGATAGTCGAGGGGTTATTTTGGGGTTACAGTGGGCTGCTGCTTATATAATATGCTATTCACTTTTTCCTTCCGGCAAGATGCCGAGCACAAAATTCCACACAGCGCTAAGTCCTGCCGCTGCCGCCGAAATGAGGGCTGAGTAGCCGATCGATTTGATCTGATCCCAGTTGGTAAAATCAGCTACCTGAAAAGCTGCAATCACAACCGGAATGAACGCTTGGATGAAAGTCTTGATTGCACGGATAGCAATATCTTTGTAGTTCATGTGTTTTCTCCTCCTTTCCCGTCCGGCAGTTCAAGGATTCTTGCATAATAGCCTGTCATGGTTCCGTTACCGCCGAGCGCATGGTACTGGGTGTAAAGGGATTCAAATAACTGTTTTGTATCGTAGTCGGCAAAACCGAGTTCAATACAATCGTTGTATATTTCAAGAAGCTGGCACTTGAGAAGTCCCCGGATTCCGGCTTTCACCGCATCATCGCTTTTCTTGAGTTTCATGATATAACCAAAAAGAAAACCGATGATCGTTGAAATCAAAGAAGGAACGCCGATAATGGATAAGACCTGATATGTATTCATCGCTTACACCCTTTCACAATAGTCAAGAGCGACCCAGCCTGACGGTGTTCTGCCCCAGACATATTTGCCGTCCGGATTCACTTCATAGCAGGTAAAAGTAAGATCTTTCGCTTATTGAATATTTATCTTTATGACGGTAGATAACCATATATTTTACACTTGTTCTCACTTTCTTTCGGTGAGCGAGAGAAAATCCCGCATCAATTCATTTTCCATTTCCAACCTCTTAATATGTCTTTCTTTGCTTACGAGTTCATACTGTAATTGTGTCAACTTGCTTAATTGCTGAATGGATGGCGGCGGCTTGGTTCCGTCTTTTCGCGGTTTGCCTTTGGGCATGATTTCTATTCCGGCGGCAAGTTTGCATTGATTCTTATTGTACCTGGTTTTAAAATCTTGTACTTGCTCTTTGGTAAAACCAAACATTTCTGCTATTTCTCTTAAACTTTTCCCCTCTTCCCAAAGTTTTATTATTTCTCTTTCGTACATTTTGATATGTCTTTATTCTCTTGGCATAAAAATCCCCTTATGGTAGCTTATTTTATTCTACCATAAGGGGTCTGTTTTTTTCTATTGTCCGTTTTTACTGGACTTGTGCATATCGGCTGTTGCCCTTTTTTTATTCGTCAAAATATATAATACAGGATTCTTCGATAATAC
>JAXFQY010000055.1:0-14008 GCA_034178705.1 Eubacteriales bacterium
TTCTTCTTCTACATCGGCGGGAACGACTCTATGGATACCGTCGATAAGCTGACGCAATTTTCCGCACTTGTCGGATATGAGCTTCGGGTCATCGGCGTTCCGAAAACGATTGACAACGATCTGTGCGAAACCGACCACACGCCGGGCTTTGGAAGTGCAGCAAAGTTTATTGCCAACACAACCGCAGAAATTCTCTGCGACAGTGCGGTTTATGACCTCCCTGCCGTCACGGTGCTGGAGATTATGGGCCGGGATACCGGATGGCTCACCTGCGCAGCAGGGATCGCAGACGCGTCGGGAGGACGGGGTCCCGATCTCATCTATCTTCCGGAACGTATCTTCTCGGGAGAAGCCTTTCTCTCCGATATCCGGCGGTGCTTCAGCGATCACAAAAGCGTTGTTGTTGCCGTATCCGAAGGCATTCATACCGCAGACGGTACTCTTATCGGAGAAGCAAAGACCCAGGGTTCCGTCGACGCTTTCGGGCATAAATCTCTTTCCGGAGCAGCAAAGCAGGTTGCCGCTCTTGCCCAAAGCGCGCTCGGCTGCAAGGCGCGCGGAATCGAGTTGAACACGCTTCAGCGCTGCGCTTCCCATCTTGCAAGCCAAACCGACATTGCGGAAGCCGTTGCATGCGGAAAAGCGGCAGTCCGTCTCGCCGCTGCCGGAGAAACCGGATGCACGGTCATCATACGTCGAACAGGAGAGAATCCCTATACCGTTACGTATGACAAGGCAGAGGTCCGAAAGATTGCCAACCGCGTCAAATATGTTCCGGATGCCTTTATCGGCAAGGACGGCTGCAGCATCACCGAAGCATGCCGCCGCTACCTGCTGCCATTGATCGCGGGAGAAAGCAGTACGCCGCTCATCAACGGCGTTGTACAGCATTTTATTATAAAATAATCCGGTATCTTAGCATATCAGCGTAAAAAGGAGAAAGCACATGTACAGAATCCTGAACAAAAAGGTTCTCAACCAGCAAGTCAAGCAGTTTATTGTAGATGCACCCGCCGTCGCCAAAAAGGCAAAAGCAGGGCAGTTTGTGGTGCTTCGTGTTACCGAAGACGGGGAGCGCATTCCCCTTACCGTAGCGGATTACGACCGGGAACGGGGAACGGTCACGATCATCTTTCAGGAAGTCGGCGCATCAACGATAGAGCTTGGCGAGCTGGAGGAAGGTGACTGCATTCATGATTTTGCCGGCCCTCTCGGCAAAGCATCCGAGTTTGACGGCATGAAAAAGGTCTGCGTGATCGGCGGCGGTCTCGGCTGTGCGATCGCTCTCCCGCAGGCACGCGCCCTGAAGGAGCTCGGCGCCCGCGTTGACATCATCGCGGGATTCCGTTCAAAAGATCTGATTATTCTGGCGGATGAGATGCGTGCCGCAAGCGACGATATTGTCATCTGCACCGATGACGGCTCCAACGGAAGGAAGGGACTTGTTACCAACGAGCTGGAAGCCTTTCTTGCCGAAGGCAGAAAATACGATGCCGTCATTGCGATCGGTCCGCTTGTCATGATGAAATTCGTCTGCCTTACCACGAAAAAATATGGCATTCACACCATCGTCAGTATGAATCCGATCATGGTTGACGGTACCGGGATGTGCGGCTGCTGCCGTCTTACCGTCGGCGGGGAAACGAAATTCGCCTGCGTGGACGGTCCGGATTTTGACGGCGAGCTTGTCGATTTTGACGAATCGATCCGCCGTTCCAAAATGTATGCGGAGTTTGAAAAGAAAGCAAAGGAAAAACATGTCTGCCGTCTGAGCAAAGAGATTGAAGGAGCCACAGAAAATGCCTAACATGTCTACAAAAAAAGTTCCGATGCCGGAGCAGGAGCCGCTTGTCCGCGCCCGCAACTTCGACGAAGTTGCAACAGGATATACCGAAAAGATGGCGCTTGAGGAAGCACAGCGCTGCCTGCACTGCAAGCATATGCCCTGCGTCTCCGGCTGTCCGGTCAATGTTCAGATTCCGGACTTTATTGCGGAAATTGCTGCCGGGAACTTTTCCGACGCCGCCGCCATTATTAAGGAAACCAGCGCACTTCCCGCCGTCTGCGGACGCGTATGCCCCCAGGAAACGCAATGCGAATCCAAGTGTGTGCGCGGTATCAAGGGAGAACCGGTCGCCATTGGCAGACTGGAGCGCTTTGCCGCCGATTACAGCCTCTCTCATCCCGAAAAAAAAGAAGAGCTTCCGAAAAAGAACGGTCACCGCGCCGCTGTTGTCGGTGCCGGCCCGAGCGGTTTGACCTGCGCCGGGGATCTTGCGCGTATGGGATATGAGGTAACGGTCTTTGAGGCATTTCATACCGCCGGAGGCGTGCTTGTCTACGGGATACCGGAATTCCGCCTTCCGAAAAGCATTGTCCAGACCGAAATCGAGGAGCTGAAACAGCTCGGCGTGCATTTCGAATTGAACTACATCATCGGGAAAACCGCAACGCTTGACGAGCTTTTTGCTGACGGGTATGAAGCAATCTTCATCGGCAGCGGTGCCGGTCTTCCGAGCTTCATGAACATCCCCGGTGAAAACCTGAACGGCGTTTATTCCGCAAACGAATTTCTGACCCGGATCAATCTGATGAAGGCGTATCTGCCGGATGCCAAAACCCCGGTCATGGTTCCGAAAAGCGCGGTTATTGTCGGCGGCGGCAATGTCGCGATGGATGCTGCGCGCTGCGCTCTTCGCATCGGAGCGGAAAAAGTATATATCCTGTACCGCCGCGGCGAAGAAGAAATGCCCGCCCGTAAGGAAGAAATCCATCACGCAAAGGAAGAGGGCGTTATCTTCAAGTTCCTCTGCGCTCCGGTTGAAATACTCGGAGACGAAAACGGCAACACAACCGCAGTCCGCTGCACAGAAATGGAGCTGGGCGAGCCGGATGCTTCCGGCAGACGCCGCCCGCAGCCGAAGAAGGGGAGCGAATTTCTTCTTGATGCCGACTGTGTCATTATGTCCATCGGCACTTCTCCGAATCCGCTGATCCGCACCACCACACCGGATCTGGAAACAAACCGGCACGGCTGCATCGTTGCCGACGAGGCGACGGGTGCCACCTCAAAGCCCGGCGTGTTTGCCGGCGGAGATGCGGTGACCGGGGCCGCGACCGTTATCCTTGCCATGGGAGCAGGCAAAGCTGCTGCCCGTGCCATGGATGAATATATCCGCAGTAAAAAATAATCAACAAGCGGGCGGTTCCTTCGGAAACCGCCCGCGCTCTTTATATACGATCCGCAATGTTATTTCAAAATTTTCTCCAAGGAAGAATTTTTTCTCCTTTTACGAGAAAAGCTTCTTTCGCGAGACGGGCAAGCGGCGTATCGCTGTACGAATCGGAATAAAAGCGTTCACAAACAGCGTCCGGGAACGCGGAATGAAGCCGAACAACCTTTTCTTCCCCGTGGCAATTCGGTCCGGAATATTTTCCTGTTTCGGGATCCACCGGAGACGCCAAAATATACTTGATCCCGATTCTCCGGCACGCCTCTTCTACAATAAAAAGCGGAGATGCGGAGATAATAAGATCATCCTCCCTCTGCTGCGCCAGATACCAGGCCTTAATCCGGTCAAGATGTCCGTCCCAAAATACAGAAAGTTCCTTTTTTGCATCAATTACGGAAAGAAAGCGGAACATTCCCTCCTTGAAGGTCTGTTTCTCAATTGCGCCTGTAAGATATTTCATCCCGTTCCAGGCAATTTTCGGGAGCATGCGCCGCACTTCCGCATGGCGGGAGGCACAGAAGAAAAGAAAATCAGCGGTACTGTCCCCAGCATAAATTGTCTTGTCGAAATCATATATATTCACGCCCGTTCATCCTTTCCGTCTCAGTCTTTGTTTGAGTATAGCATATACGGAGGCAAAAGGAAAGAGAATCAAGAAAATGTTGGGAAAAATTCTTCTCTGCTCTTGAAAGAAAGAAGCAAAAGCATTATTATATTATTAGTATTTGATTAACAAATGTATTATTATAAAGAAAAGATTAGTATACTGACAATTATATGGTATTGATTCCGTATCCGGGCGATTCGAGCCAAAGGAGGTCAACAGTGAAGGTAAAGGAACAGGATGCGCTCCCCTCTTATCTTTTTCATCAGGGCACCAATTATCGTGCGCACGAGTATCTCGGCGCACACCGCGACGGAGAAAATCTGGTTTTTCGGGTTTGGGCACCGAATGCCGATACCGTCTCTGTTGTCGGTGACTTCAACAACTGGAACAGTCAGGATACCATGACCCGCGTCACCGACGGCGGAATCTGGGAAACGCGGATCCCCGCAACGCAGGTTCCGAGCGGCAGCCGCTACAAATTTCGGATTGTCCATTCCGGAAATTCGCATTATAAGGCGGATCCTTACGGGCGCTATGCTGAGAAAAAGCCCGCTACGGCGTCTGTCTATCTGGAGGAGTCACCGTTTGTCTGGCACGACGAAGCCTGGCTTCACCGCCGAGCTGAAAAGGCGCCCGGCTTCTATTCCGAGCCGATGAACATCTATGAGGTTCACGCGGGCTCCTGGCGCCGTCATGAGGACGGAAGCTATTTCACCTACCGTGAGCTTGCCGACACGCTGATTCCCTATGCAACCGAAATGGGTTACACACATATTGAGTTTCTTCCTCTCGCCGAGCATCCTTTTGACGGATCCTGGGGCTATCAGGTCTGCGGCTACTACGCCCCGACCTCCCGATTCGGAACCCCGAACGAGCTGCGTTATCTCATTGATTGCGCACACGCCGCCGGCCTCGGAATCATCCTGGATTGGGTTCCTGCACACTTTCCGAAGGATGAGCACGGACTTTGCGAGTTTGACGGGGCTCCGCTCTACGAATACCAGGGGAAAGACCGGCAGGAGCATAAGGCATGGGGCACACGGTGCTTTGATCTCGGGCGCAACGAGGTGCAATGTTTTCTGATCTCCAATCTTGCTTATTTTGCCGAAGAATTTCATGTCGACGGCTTTCGCGTGGATGCAGTGGCGTCCATGCTCTATCTGGATTATGACCGTTGCCCCGGAGAATGGGTTCCGAATGTCCGCGGCACAAACATCTCTTTGGAAGCGGTGGCCTTTTTCCGCAAGCTCAACAGAGAAATGAAGCACAGCTTTCCGGACGTCCTGATGATCGCCGAAGAATCGACCGCATTTCCGGACATTACCCGTTTCGACCGCGAGGGGCTCGGTTTTGACCTGAAATGGAATATGGGATGGATGAATGACGCGCTCTCCTATGCGGCAACAGACCCGCTGTTCCGCTCCGGCTGTCATAACAAACTCACTTTTCCCCTGTGTTATGCGTTTTCTGAAAAATTCATTCTGCCGATCAGTCACGATGAGGTGGTGCACGGCAAGCGATCGCTGCTTGACCGAATGCCGGGCGAATATGAGGCTAAGTTCGCACAAACACGTCTGTTCTACACCTACATGATGACAACCCCCGGAAAAAAACTCACCTTCATGGGCATGGATATCGGTCAGTTCCGGGAGTGGGACTGCGAGGGACAGATCGAATGGTTCCTGCTTGACTATGATCAGCACAATCGTCTTCACCGCTTCGTCCGCGAGCTGAATGCTTTCTACCGGGATCATGCTGCGCTTTGGCAACGGGATGACACTTGGGACGGGTTTGAATGGCTGCTCGCCGACTGTGCAAACGAAAGCATCTATGCCTATCTGAGACGCGGAAATGACGGAAAAGAGCTGATTGTTCTTCTGAATTTTACGCCGGTTGAACGGAAAGCTTTCCGCCTGCCTCTTCCTGCCGAGGGACGTTACACGCTTTGTTTTTCCTCTGTCGAAAAGCGTTTCGGCGCACCGCGCGTTCTGCGCAAACGGCTCTACTGCTCCGAGCCGGTGGAATCGGCGGGACGCCGACAGTCGCTTCTGGTCAATCTGCCGCCTTTCGCGGCAATGATATTTGAAAAAATAGACTAAGAAAAGGTGTACGAGTCATGAAAACAAAAAAGAATTGTGTCGCCATGCTGCTTGCCGGCGGGCAGGGCAGCCGACTCTACGCGCTGACGACTACGGTCGCCAAGCCCGCGGTTCAGTTCGGAGGAAAATACCGGATCATTGACTTTACCCTCTCCAACTGTGTCAACTCCGGCATCGACACGGTCGGCGTTCTGACGCAGTACCAGCCGCTTGTCCTCAATGAATATGTCGGAAACGGTCAGCCGTGGGATCTTGACCGAACGTTCGGCGGTGTCAAGATTCTTCCGCCTTACCAGGCGAAGGATCGCTCCGACTGGTACAAGGGCACGGCAAATGCCATCTATCAGAACATCATGTTCATTGAGCGCTATGACCCCGAGTATGTCCTTGTTCTCTCCGGCGACCATATCTACACAATGGATTATGCCGCCATGATTGAGTATCACTGCAAGCACAAGGCGGACTGCACCATTGCCGTCATCAATGTACCGAAAGAAGACGTCTCCCGGTTCGGGATCCTTTCTTCGGACGCCGACGGAAAAATCACAAAATTCGAAGAAAAGCCTAAAGAAAGCGACAGCACCGAAGCGTCAATGGGAATCTATGTCTTCTCCCGAGAAAAGCTGGTTTCCTACCTGAAGGCAGACGCCGCAGACCCGGACAGCTCCTATGACTTCGGCAAAAACATCATTCCCGCCATGCTCACTGCCGGGGAACGACTGTTTGCCTATCCCTTCTCCGGATACTGGAAGGATGTTGGAACCATCAAAAGTCTCTGGGAAGCAAATATGGACCTTCTCGACACCTCGACAACCCCTTTCCGGATAAACGACCGGGAACGCCGTGTCTTTTCCCGTTCCTCTGGGAAGCCCCCCCATTATACGGCAAAGGACGCAACGGTGGAAAACAGTATTGTCACCGACGGCTGTCAGATTTACGGCACAGTGAAAAACAGCGTGCTCTCCCCTGGTGTAATCGTTGAAGAGGGAGCGGAGGTACTCGATTCGGTCATCATGGCAGACACGGTTATTCGCCGAAATGCCGCTGTCTGTTATTCGATCCTCGATTCCGGCGTAGAAGTCGGAGAGGATGCCACGGTCGGAGCGCCGAAGGAAGTCTCCCCGGGGATCACGCTGATCGGAGCAAACGTAAAAATCGGAGTGGGAGAGACGGTTCCCGCCAACGTTATCCGCACGGAAAATGAGGTGAGCAAAGCATGAACGCAGTCGGAATCATTTTTTCAAACATTCACGATAAAAGCATTCCCGAGCTGACCAGCCGCAGGACAATGGCATCGGTTCCTTTCGGAGCGCGCTACCGTCTGATCGACTTTCCGCTCTCCAACTTTGTCAACTCCAACATCGGCAATGTCGGCGTCATCACACACTATAACTATCAGTCTCTGATGGACCACATAGGAACCGGAAAAGACTGGGATCTGGCGCGTCGCAGCGGCGGTATCAAGATTCTGCCGCCTTTCATCACAGCATATGACAATACCGGAGCCTCCGGGCTTTATACGACACGTCTTGAGGCACTGGAGGGAATTCTCAACTTTATCACCCGCGCATCGGAGGAATACGCTGTTCTGAGCGACTGCGACACCATCTGCAACATTGACCTGAAGGAAATTCTGCGCTTTCATGAAGAAAAGGGCGCGGATATCACCATCGTTGCCAAGAAAGAAAATCTTGAGCGGGGCATGGTCGGACGGCAGACCGTTATCGAAACGGATGACAACATGCGCATCACCGATATTGCGGAACAAACCTCCAATATGAGCGGTGAGCGTTTTATCTGCATGAACATTCTGCTCATGAAGCGAAATTTTCTGCGCGGACTTGTGCTTGACGCGATAGCGCATAACTACCACAGTTTCTACCGTGATTCCATGGGACGAAATCTTGCCGCCTGCCGGTTCTTTGTTTATGAGCACAAGGGCTTCCACGCGGCAATCACCTCTCCGGCGGAATACTACCGCTGCAATATGCAGCTGCTCAACCGTACGGTCCGGGAGGATCTGTTCGGAATTGAAGACCGTCCGATTTACACCAAGGTCCGCAATTCTCCCCCGACCAAGTATGCGGAAGGCGCTAAAGTCTCCAATTCCCTGCTTGCAGACGGCTGTGTTATTGAGGGAACGGTGGAAAACTCCATTATTTTCCGCGGAGTGCGTGTCGGGCGCGGTTGTGTTGTCCGGAATTCCATCCTGATGCAGGACACCTATGTCGGATCCGGTACATCGCTGAACTGTGTCATCACCGACAAGGATGTTCTGATAGGGGACTGCTGCTGTCTGTCCGGCCATGAAACCCGTCCCTTCTATCTGGAAAAAGGAGCGAGAATCTGATCATGAAACAAATATTGTATGTCGGCTCGGAGGCGGCACCGTTTGCCGCAACCGGCGGATTGGGAGATGTGCTCGGCTCGCTGCCGAATGAGGTTGCCTCTGCGGGGGGAGACGATGTTGATGTTCGCGTTGTTCTCCCTCTCTACGGTTCGGTAAAAGAAGAATTCCGACGGGAAATGAAGCTGGAAGCAGAATTTAAAGTGCAGCTTGCCTGGCGCTGGGTTTACTGCGGAATCAAATCTCTTTCCCGCGGTGGGGTAACTTGGTATTTTATTGACAACGAAAGCTATTTTAAGCGGGAAGGCGGTCTTTACGGTCATTTCGATGACGGAGAGCGATTTGCTTTCTTCTGCTCCGCCGTAATGGAAATGCTCCGTGTTCTTTCCTTTTATCCGGATATTCTTCACGCGAACGACTGGCAGTCTGCGCTGACCGTGATTTATGCCAAACGCCGTTACGGTCTGATGCCGGGTTACTGCGACATAAAAACAATCTTTACGATCCATAATATCGAATACCAGGGCAAGTACGGCTTTGAAATTCTCGGCGATGTCTTCGGCCTTTCCGCCGAAGATCGCAGCATCGTCGAAAACGACGGATGCATAAACCTGATGAAGGGGGCGATTCAGTGCTGCGACCTGCTGACAACCGTCAGCCCCCGCTACGCAGGAGAAATCCAAAGTCCGGAATATGCACACGGTCTCGAGGAGATTATCCGCCGCAACAACTATAAGCTGAGCGGAATTCTCAACGGGATTGACTACACCTCCTACAATCCGAAAACGGACCCCGCCCTTCCGGTCAGATACTCCAGCAGAACCCCGGAAAAAAAGCGGGAGAACAAAATCGTTTTTCAGAAGTCAATGGCCCTTCCCGTAGACCCGGACAAGCCGCTTTTTGCTATGATCACGCGTCTCGCGGAGCACAAGGGACTGGATCTCGTCCGCGCCGCTATAGACCGTATCCTGTCGGAGGATCTTCAGTTTGTCATACTCGGTACCGGGGAGTACGGATACGAACAGTATCTGCACGGACTGGAAAGCCGCTACCGGGACAAGGTACGTTCGATTATTCTGTTTGACCGCGAACTGTCCCGCCGAATTTATGCTGCCGCCGACTATTTCATTATGCCGTCGAAAAGCGAACCGTGCGGCTTGTCGCAAATGATCGCCTCCCGCTACGGAGCAATACCGATCACCCGCGAAACCGGAGGGCTTGCCGATTCCATACACGGCTACTGGGAAGAAAACGGTCGCCTTCACGGAAACGGCTTCACCTTTGCCAATTACTCCGCCGACGAGCTTTATGACCGCGTTCGCGCGGCACTCGGACTTTATGCCGATCAGGACAAATTCCGCCGTTTTGTCACCCGCGTTATGCGTACTGACTTTTCATGGGAACACTCCGCACGGCAGTATCTTGCACTGTACGGCGTAAACATCTGAAATCTCCAAATAAATTTACCGAAAGGACGCTCAAGCCGAGCAAAAACACGCACTATGGGACAGGTTTTCACAGAACAGGAAATCCAAAAAAACATTGAAACCAAGCTCTCCCGCTATTTCGGCACTTCCCCTGCCGAAGCAACAAGGGAGCAATTCTACAAAGCAACCGCTCTGACTGTTAAAGATATTCTTACCGAACGCCGTAAGGCATTCAAAACGAAGGTAAACGATGAAGGAAAAAAGCGCGTTTACTATATGAGCATTGAATTTCTTCTCGGGCGCTCTTTGAAAACCAATCTGAACAACATCGGGCTTGCCGATGAGTACCGTTCGGCACTGAAGAATCTCGGCGCAGATCTTGACGATCTCTACGAAGAGGAGCCGGACGCTGGCCTTGGGAATGGCGGTCTCGGGCGGCTTGCCGCTTGTTTTCTCGATAGTCTTGCTTCTCTTGACTACCCCGCAACCGGTTTTTCCATTTGCTATGAATACGGTTTGTTCCGTCAGAAAATCATCGACGGGATGCAGGTGGAGCTTCCCGACGTATGGCTTCCAGGAGGTGAGGTCTGGCTTGTTCCGCGTACCGACCGTACCTTCCATGTCCGTTTTGGCGGACACATCAAGGAAAACTGGACCAACGGCAGATGCGAAATCATCCACACCGACTATGAGGAGGTTGAAGCCGTCCCCTATGATATGATGATCTCCGGTGCAAGCGACCAGGGAGTAGCGCGTCTCAGACTCTGGCGCGCGCGCGATATCCGGAATTTTGACATGGGACTCTTTACGCAGGGACAGTATACCAAGGCACTGGAGGACAGCAACAACGCAGATATCATTTCCAAAGTTCTTTACCCCTCCGATAACCATACGGAAGGCAAGCTTCTGAGGCTTTCCCAGGAATATTTTCTTGCTTCCGCGTCTCTGCAAAGCATTCTGCGCGATCACATCTCTGTCTACGGCACGCTTGACAACCTTGCAGACAAGGTTGCCATTCACATCAACGATACACATCCGGCGCTCTGCGTGCCTGAACTGATGCGTATTCTCATGGATGAAAACGGTTGGGATTGGGACAAGGCCTGGGACACGGTTGTAAAGGTCTGCTCTTACACCAACCACACAGTCATGCCCGAAGCGCTGGAAACCTGGAACGAGGATCTCTTCCGCCTCAAACTTCCGAGAATCTACACGATCGTCAAGGAGATCAATGAGCGATTCTGCAAGGATGCCTGGAATGCCTTTCCCTCAGACTGGCAGAAAATCTCAGCCATGTCGGTGCTCTCCTGCGGCTCCGTCCGTATGGCCAATCTCTGTGTGATCGGCTCTCACTCCGTCAACGGCGTCTCCAAATTGCACACAGAAATTCTGAAGGAATCGGTCTTCCGCAATTTCTACCGTATGTATCCCGACCGCTTCATCAACGTAACAAACGGAATTGCACACCGCCGCTGGCTCTGCTACTCCAATCCCCGTCTTTCCGCCCTGATCACCGAGTGCATCGGAGACGGATTTATCCACAAACCCGAACAGCTGTCTAAGCTCCGTGCGTTTGCCGACGATAAAGCGGTTCTTCAGCGTCTTGCGGAGATCAAGCACGCAAACAAAGAGAGCTTTGCCGCGCATATGAAAGGCTACGGAATCTCCCTGAACCCTGACTCGATATTTGATATTCAGATCAAACGTCTGCACGAGTACAAGCGTCAGCTTTTAAATGCTTTGAATATAATCCGGATCTATCTTGATATCAAGAACAACCCGAATCTCGATATTTATCCGCAGACCTTTATTTTCGGTGCCAAGGCAGCACCGGGCTATTATATGGCAAAGGAGATCATCAAGCTACTCTGTCTCATCGCCAAGGATATTGAGGGGAACCCCCGGATTCGGGAAAAGCTGCGCGTGGTCTTTCTGGAAAACTATAACGTCAGCACAGCCGAAGCGCTCATTCCCAGCGCGGAAATCAGCGAACAGATTTCCCTTGCAGGTAAGGAAGCAAGCGGCACCGGCTGCATGAAGCTGATGATGAACGGTGCCATCACGATCGGAACCTATGACGGGGCCAATGTGGAAATGGTCGCCGAAACCGGAGAGGAAAACATGTTCATTTTCGGCCTGCGGCATCAGGAGGTCGATGAGCTTTGGGCACGTGGCTATCATGCGCAGGACTATTACAACAGCAATGAGCGTCTGCGCGAAGTGATTGATTATCTTGCACACGGATTCGCAGGAGAATCCTTCTCCGAGATCCGTAATTATCTGATCGCCGGTCACGGTGTCTCTGATCCGTATATGTGTCTTGCAGACTTTGAATCTTACCGGGAGGCACACGCAAAAATGCTCCGCACCTATGCGGACTCCGAGGCATGGAACCGGATGTCGCTGATCAATATTGCCTCCTCCGGCAAATTTGCCGCTGACCGCAGCATTGAAGAATACGCAAAGAATATTTGGCACATCGAAAAGATTGCAAAAAATCCGGAAAGCAACTGATATATGGCTGATCTGATCACAGCGTCACGTTCCGACGCCCCCGCAGTGCTTGAAAAATTTGAAAACGGCGTCCGCAGAGAAATCTGCGGCGCCTTTTCGCGCTCCTCGGAGCTTACCTTCCGCATGACAACCGACCCGTCTCTCGGGATCCGGGACACCGTGCTGCGTATTCAGCCGGACGGTGAGGATTGGTTTGATCTTCCCTTTTCCCGATCCTCCGACGGATCCTTCACACTCACACTGAAGTTGAGCGAACTGTGCGGGAAGAAGTGCGGAGGGCTGTTTTTCTATGAATTTCTTCTGATTGCGGAGCATGCAACCTATTTCACCGATACCGCAGACAACAACAGTTTCAAGCTTGCCCGCTCCAATGCCGGACGTTTTACCCTGCTTGTAACGGAGGAGGGCTTCAAAACACCCGCATGGTTCAAAGGCGGTGTCATGTATCATATCTTCATTGACCGTTTCTGTAAAGGAAGAGGCTGTCCGAAAAGAGAGGACGCAGTGATCAATCCCGACTGGGACGAAGGGGTGCCGCAATACGCCCCCTACCGCGGAGCCCCTCTGGAAAACAATGAGTTTTTCGGCGGCACCCTCTGGGGCGTCCTTGAAAAGCTTGATTATCTCTCCTCGCTCGGCGTGACCGTGCTGTATCTCAGCCCGATCTTCGAAGCCTACAGCAATCATAAGTACGATACCGGAGATTATCGGAAGATCGACGATATGTTCGGTGGAGAGGAAGCCTTTTCCGCTCTTCTTGAAGAAACAAGGAAACGCGGGATGCATGTAATCCTTGACGGGGTATTCAATCATACAGGCAGCGACAGCCGCTACTTCAATGCCAAAGGACGCTACGATTCGCTCGGAGCCGCGCAGAGTGAAAGCTCTCCCTACCGGCACTGGTATCGCTTCAACGACCGCGGTGAATACGAGGCATGGTGGGGCATTCCGATTCTGCCGCGGCTGAATCACGGTTACCCCCCTTGTGCGGACTTCTTTCTCGGAGAGCAGGGCATCGGGGCGCTCTACATACGGCAGGGCGCCTCCGGGTGGCGGCTGGATGTCGCCGACGAACTGTCGGACGATTTTCTGGACCGTCTGCGCATTTCTGTAAAACGGGAAAACCCGGACGCAATCCTGATCGGTGAAATCTGGGAAAACGCCGCGACAAAAACCGCCTACGGGGCTCGACGCCGCTATTTGCTCGGTGCGCAGCTCGATTCGGTCATGAACTACCCGTTCCGCTCTGCCCTGCTGTCTTATCTGTCTGGGGGAGACGCCTCCTTTTTTGCCGCGGAGCTGACCGAACTGTATGCGACCTACCCGCGCGCGGTATCCGACTGCCTGATGAACCTTCTCGGAACGCATGACACCGAGCGGATTCTTTCCGTTCTCGGAGGCAAAGAGCAGGACGGGCTCAGCCCGCAAGAGCTTGCTCACCGACATCTGACACCGGAAAAACGCGAACATGCGAAAAAACTGCTCCGGATTGCCGCAGCCATTCAATATACGGTATACGGCATCCCCTCTGTTTTTTACGGAGACGAAGCGGGACTGGAAGGATATCACGATCCCTTCTGCCGCAGACCCTTCCCGTGGAAATCCGCAGACGGGGAGCTGACCGCATATTACCGCCAACTCGGAGAAATCCGCGCATCCGAGTCGCTTCTCGCCACCGGAGAGTTCCGTGTTCTGCGGGCCGAGGGAGCGCGGCGTGTTTTTGTAAGAAAAGAAAACGGCACGGCGATCTGCCGTGGCGCGAACGCAGGAAACGTCCCGCG